>NZ_JBBNIH010000104.1:0-16712 GCF_040094125.1 Faecalibacterium longum | reverse complement strand
TTCGTGGAGTAATGTACTCTACGAATTTTTTATTTTAAAGAACCTCAAGATAGCTCATATTGTCGTCTTGGGGTTCTTTTCATTCTATCATTTAATGCAATCTGCCTATAAAATTTTATCATATTGCATTTATAAATGCAACTTGCACCCGATGTTGGTTGTTGAGATTTTTGGTACATTTTATAATGTATAGCAGAATCATACACAGCATGGAGGTGATTGAAACGCAACCGGAAATTGATTACGTTAAGATTGGTCAGCGCATTAGAGCTGCCCGACTGGAAAAGGGTTATAGTCAGGCTGATTTGGGTGCGTTGGTTGGTTGCTCGAACAATCATATGAGCCATGTTGAAGTTGGACAGACGAAAGTTTCTTTGGCAATGCTTCTAAAACTGGCATTCGTCTTGGAAAAGAACTTTGACTATTTTTTACTGGATACCCCATATGCAAAATGCGACAGCATCATTGATAATGAGATTGCTGCAAAACTGAAAAAGTGTAATGTAACAACATTGATAACCGTAGGAAAGTTGATTGATGTCTTGATTGACCAGCAAGAGATGATAAAAAAAGCGGAGCTTGATTGATATAATGAAAAAGAAGCCCATTGACGGTACAGAGTGAACTGCTATGGGGTTCTTTTTTGCAGCACAATATACTGATTCTTTAAGAAGCAAAAAGTCCACCAGTCATGATGCACTACGCATCGTACTGGTGGACTTTTTCTGTAAAGATATAAAAATAGATATTCATATATCGCCATAACCAATGTCGTTATCGTAGGCATGAAGATCTTCTTTCAGGAAATCTGCTTTACGAATATACATCGAATTTACCAGCTCTCCTTTTTCGTGGAGCAGGCTGAATTTGTAGTCTAATAATGCTGCCGGTACATAGAGCATTTTAGCCGTTTCAAAAAATGTGTGTTCCGAAAGGCATTCCAGGACTTTCCCATCTTCTAACAGAAGCTCCGCCGCAAAGAAGTTTGCTTCATTTTCTTCGATTGATCTATCATCAAAAACTTCCATTTCTTGAAAGCCGTGCATCATAGCGATTTTTGTATGCAGGACAGCGTGTCCTAATTCATGTGCGACTAATATACGCTCCAGGATACCGTTCACATTGTGATCTATCACGATATTCTTTTGTCTGGACTGGTAATAGAAGAAGCCCTTCAATTTCTTCTGTAAATCGTAATAGTGGATTTTGATACCTAACAGCTGACATAGCTCGTAAGGGTCTCTGGTGTGATATTTTCGCACAAGCTTATCGACAGTTTCAATGATATGCTCTGCCGTTTTCATTTGCTTCACCTCCGAATCGCACACAGAAAACATATTCTGTGCTTGAGGATTTTACTCTTTATCTTTATGCTTTCTGTATTTCTTCGGAGTGTACTTTTCCCGTGCTGTTTTCTTAGAGTCCATATAAACTGACATAATCGCCTGGAAGAATACATCTTTTGCGTCCTCGTCCAATTCTCCACCGGCAAACAGAGAATTTACACGACCCAACACTTCCTGAGCTTCTTTTGCTCCTTTTGAACCGAAGTTTTCCTTTGCCTCTAAAATAAACATATCCTGATCTATATGGCTCTGGCTATCCGTTTCAGATTCGTCCAAAAGATAGGACACAGAGATATGCAGCGCTTCAGCAAGTTTTCTGATGTTGCTTTTTCTGGGGAGTGTTCCGAGCTGCTCATAGGTGTAAAGGGATCTTTCGGAAATGCCGGTCATCTGGGCAAGCTCCGTTTGAGATAGGTTCATAGCCAAACGAGCTTCTTTAATTTTTTCTCCAAATGTCATGGTAGTATCCTTCCTTTCAAAAAATATTTATTCGTAACTTCCGATTATTTGTTGACAAACTTCTGGAAAATGCTATAATGAGAATCAAGACAGAAGTTTTAGTTCCACTTAATTATATATCGGAACTTTTGTAAAGTCAAGAACTTCCGATTTCACTTCTGTTATTTTAATCAAATATCGGAAGTTATAGTCATTCTTGTCCCATGGTATTTGTTTCCCTTTAGCCAAGTGACAGGAGTTAGAAAGGAATTCTTATTTTATGGATTAGGCTGAAAGGAGATTCTGAATGAGCAGATATAATACACAGGTATTAAGCAGTATTCGAATGCTTTGCCGGATGCAGAACGTTGACGAGAAGGTTCTGTATGAAAGAGCAAAGCTGATTTTATCCATATATCGAGAGGTGTGCTGGTCTACCATTGATCGTGCGAATGATGTATGTGATACCCTTATTTGTACTTACGGTGACAGCTTAGATGGTGCATTGATTTATCTGGAGAACTTTGCTCCGGATGAAGCGAGAGAACGATTTGAAGAACGCATCCGTAGCTTATTTGAGACAAAGTGGATCATTGAGCTGGTAGATATGGCTATGTTGAAAATCAGAGAATATCCGGATAAAGGCGCTCTGTACTGTGAGATTATCTCAAAGGCATATCTCAACCGCTTCAAGTACAGGGAATCAGAAATGCTGGAGGTTCTGAATATGGAACGCAGCACCTACTATGATCGAAAGAAAGAAGCGATACTGTTATTTGGTCTGTCACTTTGGGGAACAGCCATTCCTAAATTGAAGGATTTCCTGGAAAGTGCCAGGGAGGAAGAAGCATTGTGTTATTGTGAATGCTAAGACAGGATTTTAGTCCGACTAAAATCCGATGAAAATACGACGGTTTCCCTACTGAAAGTCCGACTTGTCCAGTGTTAAAATGGCTATGCTGGGAGATAGTAGCATAAAATTGAATAGAGAGAGTTACGCCTCGTACCTGTAATGGGTACGGGGCTTTTTTTATACCTGCCTATCTTCCTTCATTTTAACACAAAGGCATGAACGAGAGCTTGGAGTAATTTACTCCGGCTCTTTTTTTATGCCTGCAAGGAGGACAGGCAGATGGCAAAGGGCATTGCGAATCGGGCACGATCTCCTCCCTCTGTTTTTGATTTTGCAACTTCACAAATTCAAGAACACGGAGGAACGAAAATGTATTACGACTTGGTTGAAAGCGGAAAAAGAATTAAAGCCTTGAGAAAGGAACATGGGCTTACACAGGAACAGCTTGCGGAGCAGTTAGGTGTTGCCGCAAACACCATTGCACGAATTGAAACCGGCAACAGAGGTATCTCTATTGATTTGGCAATCGAACTGGTTGTGCGCTTTGAAACAACCCTTGATTACATATTTTTAGGACGTGAATAACCTCAAAACTATACCTACGAGGCAATAAAAACTCGCATGAGGAACAGGTACAATTTAGATACAGCCAAAGAAAATCGGCTGCTTGATCCTTGAAAACTGAATACACAGTCATCGAATACGTTCCTGTTGCCGGTGCGAGAGCATCAGCCACATCAGCGGTACGCCGTGACGTATCGGACAGAGAAACAGAACGACTTTCTTCTATAAATTAAAGCAGTTGTCTCTCTCCCGATGCCAGCGATCAATACTGGCTTGTAAATATTGGGTTGCTCCCAATACGGCCATGAAAGCAACAGGATTAAAGATACTTCTCTACGGAGCTGGCGGAGAACCCGGCAGAGGTTAGATTCCTATGGAACTGATTCGCAATCAGTCGTTCGGTGATTCCCTGAGGGCGTAAGCCCTCTTTCCCAGGGGTGCGTGGCAAATATGGGACACATAGACTTTTGGACTGACTGCCTGATTCCTTTCGGGCAGTCAGTTATTACATACCCAACGAAAGGAGGTCATGGCACATGATGAAAGAAAATTGGGTATATTGCCGTGGTGATATTTATTGCGCCAATCTGGACCCGGTAGTTGGGTCAGAACAAGGCGGTATCCGTCCGGTTATCGTCATTCAGAACGACACCGGTAATAAACACTCTCCCACATTGATTGTGGCAACGGTCACCACCAGAATCCATAAGAAAGCGAATATGCCGACGCACTTTGTTATTTACGACAATCCTGCATTCAAAGAAGCGTCCGTTGTTCAGCTGGAACAGATTCGCACCATTGATAAGAGCAGGATTGATAATTACTTAGGTAAGGTAACGCCCCGTGAAATGGTAGCGATTGAGAAAGCCTTATCCGTCAGTCTGGCAATGGAGCAGCTGAAAAAGCGTCCCACAAAACATAAAGCAAAGAGAACGAAGGAGTGAACATAAATGTTTGAAGAAAGAATCGCTGCCATGAATCAGCGCACCGAAGAAGCGATGGCTACTAACGCAGTTCAGTTTGATAAGAGAACCTATACGGTTGATGAGATTCAGGATATTCTGGGCATCAGCAGAACCAGTGCATACAACCTTGTGAAAAAGAAAGTTTTTCACAGTGTCCGCATTGGCGGCAGCATCAGAATCTCCAAAAAGAGTTTTGATGAGTGGTTGGATCATCAAATGTAAGATTTGTCAAGGGTGTCGTACAACCCGGCGACAAACTTCAAAACATATTGAGAGTTCGATAAAATGTAGCCATGACAAGAAACACATGGCTACATTTTTTACATAGGAGGTTGTACGATGGCGGAAATGAGAAAACGCACGAGTATGTCTGTTCCGGAAATGGGCAGGATGCTCGGTCTTGGTAAAACGGAGTCATACTGGCTCATTAAGAAGAATTACTTCAAAACCATTCTTGTCGGCAACACCATGAGGGTGATGATCGACAGCTTTGAAGAATGGTATGCCAATCAGTTCAAATACCAGAAGGTCGATGGAACCCCTCCCGGCGAGGAACTGAAGAAAACTACATATTCAATGGAGGAGCTTGGACAGCGCCTTGGGCTGAAAGAAGCGACTGCTTACGAACTGGTTGCCAAAGGGCATTTTGATGTGGTCGATGTCCTGGGCAAGCGCAGAGTGACAAAGGAGAGCTTTGAAAGATGGTATGCTTCTCAAACCGATTACCGCACGGTAGAGGATCAGGAACTGGATGCAGATATTATGGCATCCACCTACGGTCTGCCGGAAATGGCAAGAATGCTTGGGGTACATCGTCAGACCATTTACTATATCGTTGCCAATGAAGATTTTGAGCTTATCAAGGTTGGCAGGTATAAGCGAGCTACCAAAGAGAGCTTTGAAAAATGGTATCACAATCAGACCCGCTACCAGTTAGCGGAAGATAGACAGGAAAGGAGCTGATTACATGGCATCTATCGTTAAGAGAAAAAAGAAGTATTCTGTGGTTTATACATACACCGATGAGAACGGCAACAAGCGTCAGAAGTGGGAAACCTTTGAAACGAATGCCGAAGCAAAGAAAAGGAAGTTGCAGGTTGAATATGAGCAGGAGTCCGGAACCTTTATTCCCCCTTCTGCTAAAACCATCAATGATCTTTTGGATGAGTATATGTCAATCTATGGTGTGAACACCTGGGCGATGTCTACCTATGAAAGCAGAAAGAGCCTGATTGCAAACTATATTCGTCCCCTCATCGGTGATATGAAGCTGGAGGATGTCACGCCGAGAATCATGGACAAGTATTACCGAGATTTGCTTTCTGTCAAAGCGGTTTCTTCTAAGTATGTAAAAGCCCGTACAGAATATCTGACTCCGCATACTGTCCGAGAGGTTCACAAGACATTGCGAAACGCTTTCAATCAGGCGGTCAAGTGGGAATTGATGACCAGAAACCCTGTGGAGCACGCTACGCTGCCGAAAGAAGAACACAAGACCAGGGACATCTGGACAGCAGAAGTACTCCAGAAGGCTCTGGAAGCCTGTGACGATGATATTCTTCGTCTGGCTATTAACCTTGCCTTCTCCTGTTCCCTGCGAATGGGTGAGCTTCTGGGGCTTACCTGGGACTGTATTGACATTTCCTCTACCAGTATTGAACTTGGTCAGGCAAGCATCTTCGTTGAAAAGGAGTTGCAGAGAGTAAATCGTGAAGCGATGGCAGATCTGGACGGTAAGGACATCATGTTCAAGTTCCCGCCGACCTTCGCCAGTACGCATACCGCATTGGTTCTCAAAACTCCTAAGACCAAAACAAGTGTCCGCAAGGTGTTCTTACCGAAAACCGTAGCGGAAATGTTGGTACAGCGAAAGGCTGACATCGAAGAACTGAAAGACCTTTTCGGTGACGAGTTCGTAGACTTCAATCTGGTTTTCTGTTCTTCCAATGGCAAGCCGATTGAGGGGCAGGTTATCAACCGTGCTTTCAATAAGCTGATTGAGGAGAAGGGACTGCCGAAAGTGGTTTTCCATAGTCTCCGACATTCCAGTATCACTTACAAGCTGAAGCTGAACGGCGGCGATATGAAATCCGTTCAAGGCGATTCCGGTCATGCACAGGTCAAGATGGTAGCGGATGTTTACTCCCATATCATCGACGATGACCGCAGACTGAACGCTGAAAGAATGGAAGCTGCGTTCTACTCAGGCAGACGGGCAACGCCTGAGCCGGTTCAACCAGCCGCAACGGAAAGCTCCGCTGATGATAAAGAACTTCTTCTGAAGCTTCTGCAAAATCCGGAAATGGCAGCACTCCTGAAGTCGCTGGCAAAAACATTATAGTAACTGCAAGGGCAGATCCTTTTACATAGCTACAATAGCTGTAAAAGGGTCTGCCCTTATTTTTTTGTTATGGAGGTCAACGAGTATGGATAGAATCTTTATGGACGAGTATTACGAGCATCTGAGAGCTGACAATATCGAGGCATTTTCCAAGGAAAGGAACGACGAATATGTTGGCAGAGCCGAAGAATACAAAGCAGCAAAGTCGGCATTGCTTGAAGGATTGGGACTTGAGCATTTGTTTGACCATAGCCATGAACTGACTCCGAAAGAGAAAGAAATATGGATGCTGTTCGATAGGGTTGATGTAGCAGAGCTTCTGGCAAGGGATGCTTTTGCCAAGGGTGCTTATATGCTCGGTGCTGAGGATAGAGAGATTATGCTGAAATAAAAAAAGACCTGCTTCGGCGGGTCTAAATTACATAGAATCATTGAGTCTGAAAAAACCTTTGAAATTCTTAATAATTCTGGTTGAAAAATTCATTTTGAAATGATATATAAAACAGACTGAAATCTGTGTCTAAGGACACCCGCACCCTCACACGAGAATGAATAGGATTTCCTATCATTTCGCATCACGAGAAGTTACATAGTGACATTTACTTGCACTTGCAACGTCCACCAAAAATCGAAAGACTTGCTAATTTCGAGCCAATCGGACGGTGTAAAATCCCTCTGAATTAGCTATCACAGCGTAGTATCAGATGGGATTTGAAATGCTGAAAAACCTTGTATTTCCAAGCATTTTTAAGCATTAGATGCCACTTCCCGATGTCGTATCGGGTCTACTCCTAAGCGAAAGGCCGTGGGTTCGAATCCCGCCAGGGACGCCAGCAAACACGCCGAAAACCTTTGATTTATCAGGGTTTTCGGCTTTTCTTATTTTTGCGGCTTTGGTGGCTTTTTTGCAAAAAACCTTGGTTTGCTAACATTTGCTAACGAGATTTGGCCTTTTGCTAAGAAAGGCGGTAAGTCAGAGGTTCGATTTTTACCAAAGGAACTTGCAAACATTTGTTAGCAGAAATTAGAGGAAGTTGCAAACAAAATCGCGAATTTGCTAACATCGCTCAAAAATGCCTTCAGAACCTTGCTAACAAAAAAAGTGTTTGGTCACTGTGCAAAGTGGTTCAAACGAAGAAAACCTCTCACAAAGCGAGAGGCGTTCTTCTGAGGTGGGGACTTTATAAAGCCTTTGCCAGCTGCTTGAGCAGTGCGGCAGTTTCGGGATTTTTAAGCAGCTCCAGTATCTTCACTGCATCACTTTCATCACTTTCAGTGACGGCAGTATCCGCAGTTTCTGGCTCTGTATCTTCAACGGGATCAGGAGTCTTAGAGGAATAAAAAGCTTTCTCCAATCGCTGAGCGTTTATGCACCGATCCTCGTCGATGATGTGAGAATAGACATCCGCAACCATTTTAACCTGAGCATGACCGGAGTCACCCTGGACTGATTTCATATCGCCGCCATTGAGTTTCAGCTTGTAGGTGATGCTGGAGTGGCGGAGAGAATGGAACACAACATGAGGCAGTCCGTTTTCTTTGATAAGTTTATTGAAAGCACGGTTAATCACCTGACTTTCCATCGGACGGCCATTGCTGGAGCAAAAGACCAGGTTATTGTCGATGTATTCATCTCCAAACAGATCCATCAGCTCATCAATTTCTTTTTTTCTCTCTACCAGCATATAGGCAACTGTTTTCGGCAGGTACACGCGGCGAATACTGGTTTTGGTTTTAGGCTCTTTCAGGACCAGAGCAGTATGGGTACTGGCTATGCAAGGTGGAAACTTCTTAATAACACCTTTGTCGCTCAAATCGTCCAATGCACCTCGTGTAACCCGTTGCAGCTCTTTGTTGACGAATATATAAGCTGAACCATTTTCTATGCTCTGTGGTGCAATATCAATGCAGTCCCAGGTAAGGCCCAGCATTTCACCAATGCGTAAAGAGCAGGAGAACGCCAGATTTAAGGCAAGGGAGAGGATAGGATCATCACAGACTTCCATAGCCTTGCTCAGCGTTTCGGCAGTCCATATATCCCGTTCTTTATGTTCTTCTTTGGGAAGTGTCGCATTCAGGACAGGGTTACGGCTGATTAGTTCCCAACGCACCGCCTGATTAAAGGCACTGCGAAGTAGCTTGTGAATTTCTCTTACTGTATGCGGGGTCAGATATTCGCTTGTGGGTTTGCGGTTGTTGACGCTTACCGTTTTCACAGAGAGCAGATCGCGGTAATACTTATCCATCATCCTTGGAGTGATGTCGGATAGTAACATATCTCCGATAATAGGAGTTATGTAGTTTCTCGCCAGACCACGGCGGCTTTCATATGTTGACATTGCCCAGGTATTTACACCATAGATGGACATATATTCATCGAGCAGATCGTTCAGGGTCTTTGCCGTAGGAATAAAGAAGGTTCCAGAGTCCTGCTCATACTCAATTTGCTTTTTTCGTTTTTTTGCTTCTGCATTTGTGCTGAAGGTTTCCCAACGCTGTCTGCGTTTTCCGTTTTCATCTGTGTAATCATACACCACAGAATATTTGCTTTTACGCTTCACGATAGATGCCATTTTCATTGCTCCTTTCTGAGATTTTCACATAATGAGTTTGCTTTTGATACCAGGCTTCAAAACTGCTGGTAATGATACGAATTCTTCGATCAATCAAGGTCGTCTCAAAATAGCCCCTTTTAACAAGGTCATAAGCTGTGCCAGATTTCAGCCCCAAAAGATCCGCCATTTCCGGAACTGACATCGTAGTATGCCTCCATTTCTCTCCGGGCGGTGTACCATCCACTTTTTTATAGTGGAACTGGCAGGCATACCAATCTTCAAAGCTATCCAGCATAACTCTCATTCGTCCGGCCACTTGAATTGTTTTGAAATAGTTCTTTTTAACCAACCAGTAGGATTCTACTTTACCAAGCCCAAGCATTTTGCCCATCTCTGGTACAGACATACTGGTCTTTACTCTTTGTTTCTGCATGGCTTTTGCCTCCTCTATAAAGTTTTTCTTGCTATGGCCTCATTGTAAGAGAAAGCAGAAAAAAAGTTAAGGATGTCGATTTGGAGATCGGCATCCTTGACAAATCATTCATCTGTGTGATCCAGCCAGTCATCAAAGCTCTTTTTGGAAATGCGGATATGACCGCCGACTCTGACGCTGTGGAATACACCTTGTTTTACCAGATTATATGCTGTGGGACGACTGATACCTAGAATGTCCTGAATCTCATCGACCGTATAGGTTCTTTTGTCATAGCTGACAGGATTTTGTTCATTAAAGCGGTTCAATTCCGCAATTCTTGCTTCAAACATAAAAACGCCTCCTTTATCCGGTAAGTGGCCTTACGGAGCCTCCATTTCCTCCGGAATATGAATATCTAAACTAACTTGCAGAGCATCATCAATCGCTCTCATTTCTTCGCGAGATACGCGCCCAATGTACGATAAAACACGCCTTTTATCAATCGTTTTAATTTGCTCCAGCAGAACAACAGATTTCAGTCCAAGCTCTGGAACGCTCTCCAGTGCATAGTGTGTGGGCAGCTCCTTTTTCTTAATCCATTTACTGGTGAGCGGAGCTACGATCAAAGTGGGGCAGAAAAAATTCCCCACATTGTTTTGAAGAACCAGGACAGGACGGGTGCCGCCTTGCTCTGATCCAAAATAAGGATTCAAATTGGCATAATATAAATCCCCACGCTTATAAATCCAATCTTCTTTCATGTTCATCCTCCTATGTTTTGAGATTTGATTATGTAAGAAGGAGGCTCTGCAAATTACAGAGTCTCCTTCAATTTAGCGCCTGTTTTATCCCTTACTTGTCCACGACACCCCAGGGACTTGGGTAATCATTAAGCCGCAGGTGGCTGGCCTGCTTCTCAGGAGTTTCACCTCCACTTCGTTTGGTCTTACCCATGGCCTGCGACGGTTATTATCACGCTCGGACTATGGCTGTAAGAGAGCTTTCCTCCTTGTTATGCCATGACCGGATGCCATCCGATGTATTCCAGCCTGATATATTTCTGATAAATCGAAAACTCATCTATACAGCAAAAATGGGTTGGCCTGTTATGCGAGTGGCAGCTCTCAGAAAATATACCGCTGATGTAGCGGCTATTACGCCCAAAGAGGATCAAACTTAATGATTCGTATATGAGGTTGTCAAGGTGCAAGTGAAAGGATTTCCCTCTCACTTGCTACTGCCACTTTTTTAGAAAATCGCAACCAACTTTTTTATTTTTTCTTCAATTTTTTTCAATCGCTTATCTGCGGCTTGCCGAGTAATACCATATCGTTGGGCTAAACAAGTTGCATTTGGTATTTTCATTTCATAATAGGACAATATAAAATCTCGTTCTGCTGGACTCAGTTTCAATAGAGCTTGGTGTAAATCCTCAAGAAGTAAATTCTGAATAGCTTGTTCCGCAGTATCAACAGATTCATCCACAAACAAATCTGTATCCTGATAACCTTCCTCTGTGCCGTCACGATCTCCCACATGAGAAGCCGGGAATATAGAGCGACTTTTCTCATGTTCCTGGAGATAGCGGCTGTGGCGGTCCTCCTGTTGGTATTTTTCAAAATCTTTGCGAGAACATTCCATGATAATGCGGTCATCTTCATCACGGAACATTTTGACTGTTTCAACAAAAAAGCGCCCAGTAAAGCAACCATTGCGGCGTGCCTTACTGAACGCTGAAAAACTGATTTCCTCCCATTCCTGTGGGCTGTTATTTTTCCAAATGAATACTCTCGTCATATCCTTTCCTCCGTTCAAATTCTTGGTAGTCAGCGAATTTGAACGGTGTCATGGATATTTTGCTATGTACGCCTCCCAGCGCATACCGGCCTCCTAATACCGGGCAAAGAAAAAGGCCGGAAGTGTTTTCACCTCCAGCCATGTTCCTGCCGCCATATTGCAGCAGGAATGAAAAAAGCCCGGTTAATGCCGGGCCTTATGTAGAAAAGTATTCAATTTAGCGCATTCCTGCCACTATAACAAGTATAGCAGGTCGGAAGTCGGAAGGGAGTAGGGATTAGGTCGGGGATTTGTCGGGATTTAGTCGGGATTTAGTCGGGATTTAGTCGGGGCAGCTCCTCCAGGACTTCTGGAATAGAATATCCAAACAAGCAAACAGAAAATAAATAGATGGCTTCTCGTTTTCGGTCATAAAAGACACTGCGCTCTATATTTAGTTCTTCCAGCAATTCTTTCTCTGTACTGTTGAACCGATAGATAAATTGCTTAGTCAAAATTTCATAGTAAAGTTCTCCTCGATCCGGATACCGTTTCAGACGAAGGAGTGCACGGTCAATAATATTGACCAACATTTGATTTTGAACAAGGCAGCAAACTTTTTCTTCAAAGGCTTGCAGTTCAATATCTGGTGCAAAATTTTCAAGATAGCAGAGGCCAGACTCTATATCTTGTTCTCCCATAATCCAAGCAGTTTCTTGTAATTCTTCTGCCCGTTCACTCAGAACCCAGACTACATCACGGTAAATCTTTAGAATCAGCTTACTTCTATGAAACGCAGCGTCGCTGTTAAGCCCCAAAGCTGTTAGCCTGCTGTTACATTTTTGGATTGTTGTGCTTTCTTTTCTCATAGAACATCCCTCCTTGTTCGCAATATTGCGAACATATTAGGTACAAAATAGCATAGCAGAGGAGCGTGAGAGAGGGCAGTGCCTCTCTCTATTCCCCCATTTGGTTATATCAGGTTTCTGGATTTTAGACGAATCTGCATTGCTTGCTTGGAAACCTCAAAAATATTTGCCATTTCAGCAATGAGCTGTTCATCTGTCCGGCCTATTCTAAGCCGGTAAAAACATTTTTTGATCTGCGGTAAAGGCATTAGCAGAGCAGAGGCCAGAGTATCCGCCTGACGCTCAATTATGCCATGACTTTCGTCGGAAGAAACATTTCCGTTATAAGCAGCAACATCTCCAGTACCAGAGTACAACTTCTTATGTAGTACCCAATGAGCCAGCTCATGGGCACAGGTAAAACGGAGCCGCCCTAATTTTGATGGATCACAAAGCCGTTCATCAATTAAGATTGTACCAGCTCTTACTGCAATCATTCGATACTGTCTCTGTATCTGGTCATATAAAACAACGGCACCATCATCGAAAATTGTTTCCCCTAATATCTTGGGGTTTTTTCTTAGTGTATGAAACTCCAGGATTAGATCAAACTTTGTCTCGATAATGGTTTCGATTGGCACAGAACATGGTTGCCCGGATAGCAGAGAGGGATCATATTCCATCAGGATTTTTCGCCCTACCGCCTCGATTGCTTCTGTACGGATTTGTGGAATTGACAAAGCTATCCCCCCTATCGTTTACGCTCCTTTAGCATTTTCATAAATGTCTGCCATTCTTCATCGGTAGCGTCTACTTCTTTTGCCACACGCAAGGCTGCCCGAACAATATCTTTTTCCATGATATAGTCTGGCAAATCAGCAGATACTGTATTGCGTGATTTTGCAGCCAGATCCAAAAGCAACTCATATTCTGATTTATCCAAATTCAGAAAGGCGGAGATGCGTTCCACAAAATCTCCATTGGGTGCAGGACGGCGGCTTTGTTCAATATCACACAGATAGCCGTAAGCAATATTCAAATGCTTGGCTGTATCGCGTAAATTGAATTTGTGCGCCTTGCGTTTCTCGGCTATAAATGATCCAAAAGTTATATTGCCCACAGCATTCACCTCTCATTTGTTCGACGAACTGCGAACATCTTGCTTATATTGTATATCGAACATCTGTTCACTTCAAGGATAAAAATTTCATTTGAAAAGAGGTGTTAAAAATCAATAACACCTCTTTTGCGCTATATAAATTCCTGAGCGATTTGCTGCATTTCTATAATGCACTCTTTTGGGGATAGAATTTTTATTTTTCCCTTAAATTTGAATATCCAGCCATAAAAAGTTCCACTGGGGTTCACTTCAATTTTTGCTGTGAAGTGCGCGTCATCATATCTCTCAACAGGGGCATCTTCTCCATAATGATCTATGATTACTCTCATCAATTCGTTTTCACATAGAAGGGTTACTTCCTTCGATGACTCCGATGTAAACATATCAACCATTTTATTTGTATAGGAGGCTACATCAAATCCCTCTATCGGCATAAAGCAAGTTTCAAGATTTTCTACACTTGTTAGCCGATCTACACGGAAGTGAGCAATCTTCTGATGCTTCAGAGAAAATCCAATCAAATAGTAATGGTCATTTTTCCATTCAAGCGCATAGGGATTTACGACATAATAATATCCATCGTGCTTTAAGATTTTCTTTTTTTCCTGAGTATATTCATAGTATTGGAACCGAATTTGCTGATGGTTTCCAATCGCTGTTTGGATATTATCAATGATATAGTAAACCTTTTCATTATGCGGTTTGACACGGCTGGATAAAGCAGCAAATTTTTGAAGCTGTTCTGCCTGATGTGTGCTGGTCAGACGGCATAATTTCTGTACCAGTTCCTCGGATTTCTTGGCAGAAATGATCTTCGAGGATGCTACTGCGTCTGTCAGCATTTTCAGTTCAGGATACTCAAACGGTCGGCTTCCCATAAAATATTGGTTTTGGGTACTCTTGACCACCACAATATCAATCCCTGCATCGATCAGCGCATTGGTATCTGCGTAAACAGTCTGCCGCACTGCCTGAATTCCTTTTCCATTCAGATGGGCAATGATGTCAGATACTGTGGCGGGATGGTTTTCATCGGTCCTCTCATAGAGAAACCGGAGTAATTCCAGTATCCGCATATTTGTTGAATTCTGCATACTTCACCTCCTCGATTCTTAAAATGGCCTATTTTGTATGGTGTCCAGCCCCAAAGACCAGAAGCAGGGCGACAGCACAGAGAAGCAGGCCGATCCAATTTCGATCTATAATCAGCTTGATCACCGCCACAAGCAGAAGTCCGCCTGCCAGGAGCACAACGCCATTCATTCAGCGTCCTCCCGAAGCATAGTTTCCCATGTTGATGTCCAGCACCCCTCTGGGCGGCTGGATCAGGGAGTCCTCATACTGGCACTTCCACTGGACCTCCCGGCACATCTGGCTATCCGCCACGCCGTCTATGGTTTCCCCATCCTGAATGGGGTTATCATGCTCCAGAATATAGGACGCCACATTGTAGGCATGGTTTACCACCCAATTTGGGTTCATGTCGTGGAAGTGGTACTGGAGGTCGGGCAGGAACAGGGTGCTCATGCCCACCGTGTCGATGAGCATATCCTCAGTGCCCTCAATATTAAAGAAGCGAACATTGACGCCAAAGCGGATGAAACGATCCGAGCCTTCAATCTGGTGAGAACGCACAGCCTCCGCCAGAAACAGTTTGCCGCAGCTCTGGAAATAGAATGCCTCACAGGTGGGGTACAGCTCCGCCAGAGCCTCCAGAAAGTCGGCGTCCAGGTTGGCCCGTTCCAGCGCCGGAAGTGCCGCAGCCAGCATATCGGTGGCTACCACCTGATATTTACACTCCCGGAAGATCCGCTCCCGGTCCTCCTGGCAGTCCCACATCTGGCTCATCAGGAAGGCATCAAAGCCTTTGCCCTTGAACTTGTCGCATTTCATCACCATCAGCTGCACCGGGCATTTTCCGTCCTTGAACTCTGCAATATGCTCCTGTGCGGCAAAGCCAGCCATTTTCTTATCATAACAGAAGCACTCTGTTGATCCGATGTGCTTCTCCATTACGGCAGTCATTTTTTCTTTATCCGGCATTTCTACCGGCTCTTTGAACAGCATCTGAATGAGATAGGGGCCACCGGGCTGGGGGCCTTTTTTGTCGTCCAGATTTTGCTGGAAAGCTTTATTGCTCATTTGGTTTCCTCCTTAATAATCAAGCAGGATAGGCACCTGCTGTTCCTCGGCAAACCGCATGGCCCGCCAGAACATGGAGAAGGCGAACTTGGCCAGGGATTGGGTGTCATACTGGGTGTGTTCCGGGATGTCTGCCTTGCTGTACTGTCCATCTGAGTCTACGGTTCCGTCTACCGGGTATCCCTCCGTGTCTGCCCAGCCAAGGATGGTGTCCTCATCGGCCTGCCATGCCAGCTGGTTCAGCTTTTCCAGCTCCTTCCGCAGTCCGCCCAAGGTGGCGATCATCGTCTGATCATCGGTGGGCAGAGGGCCTTGGAATAGAAAGCTGTCGGTGAGGGGAAGCCACCAAGTCGCGCCCCGAAGCAGGGACCACACCCGCTCCTCGTCCGATGCAAGGCGGGCAATCAGGGGATGCTCCCCGAAGTCCCAGTCCTTCTCCACGGTGAGAGGCACCGGTTCCTCGTATGTATGACAGGCAGCCACCAGCAGCATAGCGCCAAAGGCATCCCAATCCGGCTTATCGGTGTAATAGGGCCGCTCGTTGTCCTCCGGCCATGGAGTGTAGTGCGGCTGGTTCGGCTGGGAAATGGCGGCTAAGATCTGATCCCGCCAGTCCTCCACTGCCGCCTGGATCTCAGCCGGGGACAGCTCCTCCTCGTTGTCGGCGGGTTCTCCATCCGGGGTGATCCGGTTAAAGGTGTATCCGTTTTCCTCCGCCCACTGCTGAACAACAGTTTTCCAGTTGTGAGAATAGTACCGGGTCAATGTTCCGGCGTAGATGTCAAGTCCCATAGTATTGCCTCCTTTTCAATCAAAATCCATCCAGACCAGGTGCTTTCCGCAGTGGAGGCACCGGAACAGATAGCATTGCAGATGCCCGCCATTGACAGATTCCCGGATCATTTCCTTCTGTTCCTCGTCCCACATGGGATCGTCCAGCACTTCCTCCAGCACACCCAGTGCCCGCAGCTCTCTGGCCCCCACATAGCCCAAATAGGCGCAGTAGTCGCCGCAGTGGGCACGCCAGTATTCCTGCTGCCAGCCACAGTAGCCAGGAGTGCGGTGGATGAGCTCGTCCAGCTTTTCAGGATCGTCTACGCCATCGTCCACAGAGAAATCGTCCTGAAAGCTGCCGTCATATTTCCGGGCCGCCTCGCCGCTGGCGATGCACTCTGGGCACAGATATGCAATATCCTCCACGGAAAAGAACGGATTTGTATAGAAAATATGGGTCATCTTGCCGCAGCAGTCGCAGACAACACCCTCTTTGGACTCCTCAAAGGCGCCGGTTTCCAGCGGGTTCGGGTGATACCGGAAGGTGGGCAGGCCCAGCTGGGCCTGCCGCTCCC
>NZ_JBBNIH010000103.1:0-2373 GCF_040094125.1 Faecalibacterium longum | reverse complement strand
CAATATTATGATCTCCACCACCAAGCTGTCTGCCCGGACTGTTCTCCGGGCGGTAAAAGCGGCGATTCGGTTGTACCAGTCCAAGGCATCCCAAGGCAAGCAGAGCGTCCGCACCCTTCTGCGGCAAAACCGGGGCGTTTCCAGCGTGGAGATCAGCAAGACCGGCATCCGTGGGTTGGAACGCTACGCCAAAAAGTACGGCATCGACTACGCCATCCGAAAGGACACCTCCGAGGTGCCGCCCCGGTATCTGGTCTTTTTCAAAGCCCCGGATGCAGAAGCCTTCCAATCGGCGTTCAAGGAGTATTCGGCATCCCTGCTGAACAAGGACAAACGCCCCTCGGTGCTGGCACGATTGCAGGAGCTGGTGCAGGCGGCGGCAGAACTCCCCGGCAAAGTCCGGCACAAGGAACAGGAGCGTGGGCTGTGACCACAAAAAAGCTGACAAAGCTGCTGGCGCTGTACCTGCCCTATCTTCTGCTGGGGCTGGTGGCAACCAACCTTGGTGAGGCGTGGCGGCTTGCGGAGGGCAAAGAGCTGGGCGATAAGATCATGTCCATGATGGGCACCGTTCCGCTGGCGTTTGCAAACCCTCTGCCCAGCCTGCATCCGCTTGATATTCTGGTGGGTTTGTGCTGCGGTGCAGGGTTACGGCTGGCGGTCTATCTGCGTGGCAAAAACGCCAAGAAGTACCGCCACGGCATGGAGTACGGCTCTGCCCGGTGGGGCAGTGCGAAAGACATTGAACCATTCATGGCTCCCAAGTTTTCCGACAACATCATTTTAACCAAGACAGAGCGGTTAATGATGAGCAATCGTCCACCTGACCCCAAGAACGCCCGGAACAAAAATGTGCTGGTGGTCGGCGGCTCCGGCTCTGGCAAAACGAGATTTTGGCTGAAACCGAACCTCCTGCAATGCCATAGTTCCTATGTCGTAACCGATCCGAAAGGTACAATCGTGCTTGAATGTGGGCAGGCCATGCTGAAAAATGGTTATAAGGTAAAAGTTCTGAACACCATCAATTTTAAAAAGTCCATGCACTACAACCCCTTTGCCTATGTCCACAGCGAGAAGGACATTCTAAAACTGGTCACGACCCTGATGACCAACACCAAGGGCGAGGGGTCCGGCGGCGATCCATTTTGGGAGAAAAGCGAACGTCTTTTGCTCACTGCCCTGATCGCCTATCTGCATTATGAAGCCCCGGTGGAGGAACAAAACTTCGCTACTTTGCTGGAAATGCTGAACACCATGCAGGTACTGGAGGACGACGAGGAATACCAGAACCCTGTGGACTTGCTGTTTGAGGAACTGGCAAAAAAGAAGCCCAACAGCTTTGCCGGGCGGCAGTACAAACTTTACAAGCTGGCTGCCGGCAAGACCGCAAAATCCATCCTCATTTCCTGCGGTGCCAGATTAGCCCCCTTCGACATCCAAGAGTTGCGAGACCTTACCATGTACGATGAACTGCAACTGGACACGCTGGGTGACCGGAAAACGGCACTGTTCCTTATCATGAGCGATACGGACAGCACCTTTAACTTTCTGATTTCCATGATCTACACCCAGCTTTTTAACTTGCTGTGCGACAAAGCCGATGATGTGTACGGCGGTAAGCTGCCCATTCATGTGCGGTGCCTCATTGATGAGTGTGCCAACATCGGGCAGATCCCCAATCTGGAAAAGCTGGTAGCAACCATCCGCAGCCGTGAGATCTCAGCCTGCCTTGTTTTGCAGGCGAGAAGCCAGTTGAAAGCCATCTACAAGGACAATGCGGACACCATCGTAGGCAACATGGACAGCCAGATTTTCCTCGGCGGCAGTGAGCCTACCACCCTGAAAGACCTGTCCGAAATGCTAGGCAAGGAGACCATCGACGCCTTCAACACCTCGGATACCCGTGGCAACAGCCCCAGCTACGGCACTACGTTCCAGAAGATGGGGCACGAATTATTGAGCCGGGACGAGCTGGCGGTGCTGGACGGCGGCAAGTGTATTTTGCAGCTGCGTGGCGTCAGACCGTTTCTCTCGAACAAATACGACCTGACCCAGCACCCCAACTACAAGTTGACCTCGGACTATGACCCCAAAAACACCTTCGATATTGAAAAGTATCTGAACCGCAAAGAAAAAATCCACCCCGGTGATGAGTTCATCGTGGTGGACGCTGATTCGCTCCCGTCTGCCTAACCCGGTAGGCGGTTTTATTTTACCCGGACCAGAGAGGTACACCAGCAAGCCCACTCCCGCCGCAGTTTGCGGCTTCATTATGCAGCTTCAGGTGTGTACGAATGGTCTACAATTTTTTCAAAATAAAGGAGAAACGACTATGGAATTCTTTAACTCTGCTATCGAAGTTCTTCAGACTCT
>NZ_JBBNIH010000102.1:0-4404 GCF_040094125.1 Faecalibacterium longum | reverse complement strand
GTGGAGAATAGCGGGATCGAACCGCTGACCTCTTGCATGCCATGCAAGCGCTCTCCCAGCTGAGCTAATCCCCCATAGCCTGTGTCGTTCCTGACGACGTGTGTTATTATACCAGCTGAAAGGAGAGTTGTCAACAGCTTTTTTCAAATTCGTGCAAAAAAGTCCCGCCGGGTGCATTTCTGCCTCCGGCGGGACTTGCGTCCAGGAGAACTCAGGCTTTGGTGTACTGACGGTCGAAGATCTGGGGTGCTGCCTTGATGAGCAGCACAGCGCCCACCACAGTGATGAGCGTCTCCGGCAGCATGTAGCTGGCGTTGTACACGAGGCTGTAGGTCCAGGCGCTCAGACCCTCATTCAGGTTGCCCCAGACGAGGACGCCGGACAGGAAGCTGCACATGAAGCGCAGGAAGCCTGCGATGGCCGTACCGACGGCCACGCCGACCATCCGGTTCTTGAAGGGGCGGGCGAAGAACTCTGCGGTACCCAGAGCCATAAAGGCCACCAGATAGTCCAGCAGGATCTCACCGAGGAAGTAGATAAAGGTGGGCGTCGGGGGAGCCCAGAAGCCCAGCAGCATCTGCAGGCAGCCGTTCACCAGACCGGTGAACAGACCCCACTTGACGCCGTGGCGGAAGGAGACGAGCACGAAGGGCAGCATACTCAGCAGGGTGACGCTGCCGCCGTTGGGCATGGTGAAGATCTTGATGTTGGCCAGCACAGTGCCGATAGCCACCATCAGAGCGCACTCCACCAGCACCCGGGTCTTGGAGTAGGATTTCGACATGAGGATTCCTCTTCTCATAATAATAGTACACAAAAACAAAAATACGCCTGCTTTTGCTGGCAGGCGCACGGGCTGTTTGTGAAAATCGGGACCTTTCCGCAAACTACCTACGCCGGCATTACCCGGATCAGGTTCAAGGGTCTCTGCTTCCAGCAGATCTCAGCCTCACGGCGCCCCTGTTTTCATGTCCGCTTTCAGTATAGCCGCTCTCCGCCAAAAGTCAAGCCCCCGGCGGTATATCGGCCCGCCGGGTCACATATTCTGGAACAAGCACACTTTGGCGGGAGGGAGCAGTCATGAAAGGTGATCCGGAACAGCGGGCGCTGCTGCTGGGAGAGTACATCGTGGAGCATGGGGCCACCGTGCGGGCGGCGGCGCGGGCCTTCGGCTGCAGCAAGTCCACCGTACACAAAGACGTGTCGGTGCGGCTGCGGACGGTAGGCCCTGAGCTGTTCCGGCAGGTGCAGATGGTGCTGGCCCGGAACAAGGCCGAGCGCCATCTGCGGGGCGGCGCGGCCACCCGGGAAAAATACCACAAGCCTCGTTAGCGGAAAGCGGCGGTGTCCAGGCACCGCCGCTTTGTCATGTCATCTGGTGGAACTGCTCCAGCGCCGCCTTTTCCAGTCGGCTCACCTGTGCCTGGCTGATGCCGATCTCCCGGGCTACCTCCATCTGGGTCTTGCCTTTGAGGTAGCGCAGTTCCATGATGCGCTTTTCGCGCGGGGTGAGGCCCGCCACGGTCTGGCGAAACTGTAGGCCGCTGATCCAGCTGTCCTCGCCGTCGGGGTCACGCACCTGGTCGATGACGTACACCGCATCGCCGCCGTCGGCGTAGACCGGTTCCTCAAGACTCAGCGGCTCCACCACCGATTCCAGCGCCGCCGACACCTCGCGGCGGGACAGACCGGTCTTCTGGGCGATCTCGTCCACAGTGGGTTCACGGCCCAGCTGCTTTTCCAGTTCCTCGCGGGACTGCATAGCCCGGTAGGCCGTGTCCCGGAGGCTGCGGCTCACCCGCAGGGCGTTGTTGTCCCGCAGGAACCGCCGTATCTCGCCGATGATCATCGGCACACCGTAGGTGGAGAACCGCACCTGCTGGGCCGGGTCGAAGTTGTCGATGGCCTTGATGAGCCCGATGCACCCCACCTGAAACAGGTCGTCCATGTTCTCGCCCCGCTGCGAAAAGCGCTGCACCACGCTGAGCACCAGCCGCAGGTTGCCCTCTATCATGCTCTGGCGGGCCTCTTTGTCCCCGGCCCGCGCCCGGGTGAGCAGGTCGCGTTTCTCCTGCTCGGACAGTATCGGCAGTTCGGCGGTGTTCACGCCGCACAGCTCAACCTTGTTGTACATCCCCTACCCTCCGGTTTCGTTTCAATTTCACCGGAAGTATGGCCGCAGGGGCAGGATAACATTCATTCCAAATTCAGGGGGCTACTCCCCCAGCTGTTCCCTCAGCTGCCGTATGATCCTTTTCTCCAGCCTCGAAATATAGCTCTGGCTGATGCCGATGGCGTCTGCCACCTCCTTCTGGGTCCGCTCCACGCCGTCCAGCAGGCCGAAGCGCAGCTCCATGATCTGCCGCTCCCGGGGCGAGAGCTGCTCCACCGACCGGCGGAGGCTGGCCCGCTCGGCGTCCTGTTCGAGACGCTGGCCCACCTGATTCTCCTCGCTGCTCAGCACGTCCGACAGCAGCAGCTCGTTGCCGTCGCCGTCGATGTTCAGCGGCTCGTCGATGCTGGCCTCCTGCCGCCGGTTGGAGCTTTTGCGCAGATACATCAGGATCTCGTTGCCGATGCAGCGGCTGGCGTAAGTCGCCAGCTTGATGCTCCGCTCGGGCGTGAAGGTGTTCACAGCCTTGATGAGCCCGATGGTGCCGATGGACACCATGTCCTCCGAGGGGACACCGCTGCCCTCGTATTTCTTCGCAATGTACACCACCAGCCGCAGGTTATGGGTGATGAGCTCATCCCGGGCGGCGGAGTCTCCGTCGGCCATCCGGGCCAGAAGGGCTTTCTCCTCTTCCGGAGTCAGGGGCGGCGGCAGACCCGGCCCGCCATTCAGATAATGTACTCCGCCCGTCCAGCTCAGTCTGGCCCAGAGGCGCTGCAAAAGATTTACAAATCGTTGAAACACAGGTGCATTCCTCCCACTGTATTGTCATTTACCCAGCAGCGCCGCCGTTTCCGCGCTGACGAGAGCCGTCCATCCGCCCGGCGGAGGCGGCATATCGCAAAACGCTGCGTATATTCCATCCTGTTTTCTACCGTTTGACACAAGCGCGGCAGGCAGGGCGGGCAGCAGACAGTGTCCCGCGACGGTCTGACAGGGTACGAACCGCACGCCCCACTCCGGGCGAGGCTCTGCGCCGACGCCCGCGAGGCAGGCGTCCAGATATGCCCTCACCCCGGCGGGCAGAGGCACGGCATCCAGCCGCACCAGCACCACCGCCCGGCCCGAAAGCGGCTCCTGCAGATGGAAGCCGGTGTCGCAGAAGACGCTCAGCGGGACGGCCTGCCCGGCCACCGACAGCTCCGCCCCAAAGCAGGCCGGGCCGCTGCGGCCCAGAACGTGCAGCACCCCCTCTACCACGCCGCAGACCCCCGCTGTGGACGCCAGCAGCAGCCCCGGCGACACCGGCAGATAGAAGCTGAGGTTGTTGCAGGCCGCACCGGGCAGGAAAAGCGCCCCCGTGAGGGTCAGATTGAGCAGGACGAACCACGCCGTGAGCCGGGCGGTGTTCCGCGCCCCCTGCCAGCCGTAGGCAGCGGCTACGCAGAGGGCGGCGGACGTACCTTTATAAGTAAGGGCCAGCGGCCAGGGGGCGGTGGGGGCCAGCAGGGCCAGCGACGACACTGCCGCCGCTCCCGCGCCGCCCACCAGCCGCAGCGGCGAACAGCACGCCCCGCACAGCAGCCCCGCCGCCAGCAGGAACGCCGCCCCCACCACGAAATTCACCAGAAGAAGCACATCAAGATAGATGACCGTCCGCACAAGCCCCACCCCCTCTTTCTAGGGTAGCAGAGGGGCGGGAGAAAAAGGGTCGAACCCTCTCAGGCGCTTTTTTTGCAAAAACCCCTTGCAAACTTCCCCGAGATGCGGTATAATACATCTCGCGGCAAGTCCGCTGGAAATTGAATATCTGCCTCTTTAGCTCAGTCGGTTAGAGCACCTGACTGTTAATCAGGGTGTCGCCTGTTCGAGTCAGGCAAGAGGCGCTTTTTACGGCGAAGAGTTTTCTTCGCCGTTTTTTTGTGTGCTGTGTGTAACCAAACTGTAGCCTTTTTCACATTATTTTCAAAAATTAAAGGTAAATTAAAAAATGTCCTCTTGAAGAAATGGCGTATTTGTGTTACACTACATCCAAGCTGTAATGGTATTTTTGGAGATTCTGGCGTTTTTCCCCCAGCGTTTTTTGGCTCTGAGGGGCGGCGGCAGAGTGATTTACACGCATTTTTTCTACTTTTCTGCCCGTTTTGGCTGTTTTTCCGGCCATTTAGCCTTGTGGCAGGGGGGAAAGTATGGTAAAATAGTGTAAAGATGCCAAAATGGCAGCTTACTTAACTCGTGATGTTGCCGAGTGCGCACTCGGTTGCATAGGTTTTCCCGGTTGCGCAACCGGG
>NZ_JBBNIH010000101.1:0-4233 GCF_040094125.1 Faecalibacterium longum | reverse complement strand
AGTTCGTGCCTCCCGCGCCTCGAAAGTAGCGGGCACTTTTCTGGTTCTCTTTTGGTGCGCAAAAGAGAACTTAACCCCGCGTAACAGCGCTCTACTCTATTATACACCAAATCCCCCTAATTTCTGTGACCAAGTCCCAAAAGCCTCCATTTTCCGCCCAAGCGCCACTTTGCAAGGGCGGGCGAGTGTGTTATACTTTCTATGAATGCGACTAAATCTTCCTGATGGAGGCTTTTTCTATGTCCACAAAGCAGCGTCTGCTTTTTATCACCACCGGCGGCACCATCGCCAGCGTCCGCACCCAGCAGGGCCTCAAGCCCGTGCTCACCAGCGAAGAGCTTCTGGCTCATCTGCCTGAGCTGAACGAGCTCTGCTGCCCCGACACGCTGGCCCTGTGCAGCATCGACAGCACCGACCTCGGCCCGGAGCACTGGCTGATGATGGCGAAGGCCGTACAGGAGAACTATGCCCTCTACGACGGCTTCATCATCTGCCACGGCACCGACACGCTGGCCTACTCGGCGGCGGCTCTGTCTTATCTCATCCAGAACGCCGACAAACCCGTCATCCTCACCGGCGCACAGCAGCCCATCTCCAACGAGATCACCGACGCCAAGAAAAACCTTCGCGACAGCGTCATCTGCGCCCTCGACCCCGGCAGCCGGGGCGTCATGGTGGTGTTTGGCGGCCATGTCATTGCAGGCACCCGCGCCAAGAAGAACAAGACCATCAGCTACGACGCCTTTGCCTCGGTGAATTTCCCGGCGCTGGCACTGGTACAGGGCGACCGTCTGGTGCGGTATGTGCCTTCGCCCTGGCCCACCGGCCCTGTGGAGTTTGGACGCTCGCTCAGCCCCCGCGTCTTCCTGCTCAAGCTGACGCCCGGCCTCAGCCCCGATTTGATTCCCGAAATTTTCCGCCTCTACGACTGCGTCATCGTGGAGAGCTTTGGCGTAGGCGGCATCCCCCAGCGGCTGATGGACGCCTTCGCCGAGGGCCTCGGCGACTACGACAAGACCCACAAAGTACTCATCCTCACCACCCAGGTCACTTACGAGGGCAGCGATGTGGGCATCTACGAGGTGGGCAAGCGGGTCAAGAACCGCTTCCGCTTCCTTGAGGCCCACGACATGACCATTGAAGCCGTCGTGACGAAGATCATGTGGCTGCTGGCGCAGGACTGCGACAGCTTCGACCAGCTGCAGCAACGGTTCTACCGGCAGGTCAATTTTGATACGTTCTACCATTGAGGAGCGTGTAATGAAAAACGAACGTGAAAAAGCCTTATTTTTAGCACAACTAAAAGACTTTGCAAATACTCTGTCCGATAAGATTGCAGTAAACGATGAATGGACCATCAAGGGCTTTATCGATATTTTCAAAAACATTTATACGATTTCTTCCGACACTAAAATCGTCTCCAAAATATTAGAGTTGCACTTATTCCCTCAGTTTCTAGCCTTTGCCGAACAGACTGGATATGACATCGAACTTGCAACTTATCAAAATTACTACCCGGATTTGACTTTTATCTCTAAAATCGACCCTTCCATCAAATTTGCTGTCGATTTGAAAACAACTTACCGAGAAGAGAATCATCCTGATTTCTGCAATGGATTTACGCTAGGTTCTCACGGCGAATATTTTATCAATCGCACAAGTACCAAAAACATTCAATATCCCTATGATGATTACAGTGGGCACTTCTGTTTCGGAATCATTTACACCCGTGCAGTGCTGGACAAAAAGAATGAGACGCATACATATTCCATTGATGAGCTGAATGAGATTCCTTCTGTTATCCACGATTTTCTCTTTTTCGCAGAAGAAAAGTGGAAAATAGCAAGTGACAAGGGTGGCAGTGGAAACACGGCAAATATCGGCAGTATCCATAATATTCAAGATATTTTAAATGGTAATGGTGTGTTTGCCAAAGCTGGTGAAGAATTGTTTGATGATTATTGGGCAAACTTTGGCAAAATAGAAATTCTTTCTGCAAACAAGCGAAAAAAGCTTTCCTCTTTTTCGGAATATCTGCAATACAGAGGACTGCCTTCCGAGTTGAATAATTGCAGAGCCTCTAAAAGGAGCACAAAATGAGCGAAAAAATATTCGTTCCTCCTCTTAAAATTCAAGGCATTAAAACAAAGCTTGTCCCCCTGATTCGAGAAAATGTGATTCTGGACAAAGAAACTATATGGTATGAGCCATTTATGGGGTCTGGTGTTGTTGGCTTTAATGTTGAGCCGGAACGTGCCGTATTTGCAGACGTCAACCCTCACATCATCAACTTTTATAACAGAATAAAAGATGGCTCTATCACCAGTGGAAAAGTCCGTGCATTTCTCGAAGCGGAAGGGAAGAAACTCGAGAATGGCGATGCCGATTATTACTATGAGGTTCGTGACCGATTCAACCAGCATCACGAACCTCTGGACTTTCTCTTTCTGAACCGTGCCTGCTTTAACGGGATGATGCGCTTCAATAAGGACTACAACTTCAATGTTCCATATGGACACAAACCTCAGCGGTTTGCAAAGGCTTATATCACAAAAATCGTAAACCAGGTCGCCCACATCGAAGAGCTTCTGAAAAACCATGAATGGGAGTTTTTGTGTCAATCCTTTGAGGATACGATAAGTTCAGCGACCCATTCCGATTTCATATACTGCGACCCTCCGTATATTGGCCGTCATGTCGATTACTATGACAGTTGGGATGAAGAACTCGAAGTTGCTCTGCACAGCGCACTCGTTAAATCACAGTCCAATTTTATGCTGTCAACATGGCATCACAATGATTACCGTTCAAACGAATATATCGAGCAGGTGTGGAATGACTGCCAAATCATCACACGGGAACATTTTTATCATGTAGGTGCAAAGGAAAAGAACCGCAATCCTGTCGTAGAGGCACTTCTTACAAACTATGTCATTACCGGCACTCAAAATCAGCTCCGGCTTGAAAATGAACAGTTGTCTCTATTTAGCACTTCCGATACACTTCCAGAAAAAATAGCAAATTAAAAACGTCCTGTATTGCTGCGAAATCAATACAGGACGTTTTACATTTCTCAAAACACCATCTGCACCAGCAGCACATAGCACAGCGTGCCGCCGGCGATGGAAACCAGCGTCTGATGCTTCCACTTATGGAGGGCGACGGTCACACCGATGGCGATGGCCTCCGGGATGCCGTGGCTGCCCGAGGTGAGGCTGACGCCCTTGAGGCAGTAGACGATGAGCATTCCGAAGATGGCGGCAGGCAGCACATGGCCCAGATACTCCACCACCTCAGGCACCTTGCCGCCCCGGGAGCCGAACACCAGAAAGGGCAGAAAGCGGGTGAGCATGGTCGCCGCCGCGCAGACGGCGATGGTCAGGATGAACTGGATATTGCTCATTTTGCCGCCTCGCTTTCTTTGGCCTCGATGGGGCGGCGGAGCAGCAGCAGTGCCACAAGGATGCAGACCATCGAGGGGATGAGGAAGCTGCCTGAGCCGAAGATGCGCAGGCAGACCAGCGGGGCGGCAATGCCGATGATGGCGCTGGCGTGCTGCTTTTCCTTTTCCCACTGGTTGAGGAAGATGACCACAAACATGGCCGTCATGACGAAATCGACGCCCTCAGTGCTGAAGGGCAGGACAGCGCCGAGGGCCGCGCCCATGGCCGCGCTGGCGACCCAGTAGATCTGGTCCAGCAGGGTGATGAAGAACATGAACCAGCCCTTATCCACGCCCTCGGGCGGCTCTGCCGAACAGGTGATGGAAAAGGTCTCGTCGCTCATGGCGAAGATCATGTAGGCGCTGCGCAGGCCGTAGCCGCGGTAGCGCTGCAGCATGGTCAGGCCGTAAAAAAGATGCCGCGCCTGGATCATCAGCGCCATCAGAAAGGCCGACACCGGCGCAAAGCTGCCCAGAAGCAGCGACGCCAGCACGAATTCCAGCGAGCCGCCGTACACTACCGTACCCATCAGGGGCGGCAGCCAGACTGGCAGGCCCAGCGACTGCACATAGATGCCGTAGCCGAGGCCCAGCACCAAATATCCGGCAAACACCGGCAGCGTCTGAGGCGCTGCGGCCCGGAACGCACGCCACGCCGGTGCGCGGTTCAAATTTGTTTCGTTTTGTTCCTGCATTTACTTCAACCCTCCAATACAGTAGTATAACAGGTTTATCTGCATTTGCAAGAACTATTTATAAGGCAAAGAGGGTTCTGTGCGGCCGCACAGAAC
>NZ_JBBNIH010000100.1:0-3196 GCF_040094125.1 Faecalibacterium longum | reverse complement strand
TGGATTCGAACCACCGAAGCTGAAAAGCAGCAGATTTACAGTCTGTCCCCATTGGCCACTCGGGAACACGCCCATATTCTTTTCGTGTCCGTTGCCGGACGACTTGCTTAGTTTATCATAGGTTTCTGGATTTGTCAACCTCTTTTTTCATTTCTTTTTCTTTTATCGCAATTTTCAAAAATAGTGCCGGTCAAAACGGCATCTTTGCGATATGCAGTTTGCGGATGTTGCTTGTGCATTAAAAACGCAAACTGCTATAATGTATAAAAAGCCCGGGAGGCCGTGTCATCACAGCTTCCCGGGCTTTTCCTGTTTCAGATTCAGTTTTCCATGCAGGCACGGATGGCACTGAGCGTCACGTCATACTCCCGCTTTGCCTTGTCCATGTCGGCTGCGGCCGCAGCGATATTGCCGCCCCGCAGCGCCTCGGTGATGGGATTCAGTGTGCCGCACAGCTGGGTAAACGACAGGCTCTGACAAACGCCCCGGAGGGTATGCGCCGCATTGAACGCCGACTGCACGTCGCCCTCGGCCATCGCCTGTTCCAGCGCACGAAAGCTGGTGTCGTCGATAAACCTGCCCAGCAGGCGCTTTATCATTGCCTCATCGTAAAAACGGCTCAGGACATTGTTATAGTCTCCGCCCATCTGGCTGTAACATTCCTTAACTGTCATTATTTTCCTTTCCTTCAATCGCCCGAAAAAGCCATAGACACAAAAAAAGACTGCAACAGCCACCCCCTTGCGGGGAAAACTATTGCAGCCGAACTACCTTCTGCTTGCAGGAAATAAAAGCAGAAAGCTCCTAGCTTTGCGTCCCTGACTCACATCAGGTTTGCCAACAACGATTCTGTTTTCAGAGTCCATTCCGGAAGCACTATGCTGTTTTCTTTCGACGCACTCCGAAAGCGCGTCGTCCGGCGCAATGCTCCATTAAACTGACCTCTGTTTTTATAGTATAGCACCGACATTTTTTAATGTCAACTCGTTTTGCGTTTTGTCAATACAATGATTGATTTTTTCATGCACGCTTCACAAAAGCCCCGTCCGAAAAGTCATACTCATTCGTCAAATTTTGCAGAATTGTGAATTTTTTGTATTTTTCCGGTGGACAAGCATCCGGCGGGAGTGCTACAATAGTCTTTGTTCTTTCCCGGCCGCTTGCGGGCGGCGGGAGTTTCACACACAAACAGGAGGAACTTTCATGTTCGAAAAAATCTTTCACCTGAAAGAAAACCACACCGACGTCAAGACCGAGGTCATGGCAGGTATCACCACCTTCATGACGATGGCCTACATCCTTGCGGTCAACCCCAGCATCCTTTCCGCTTCCGGCATGGATGCAAATGCCGTCCTGATCGCCACCTCTCTGGCATCCTTCGTCGGCACTGCCCTGATGGCTCTGCTGGCCAACTACCCCTTCGCGCTGGCTCCCGGCATGGGCCTGAACGCCTACTTTGCCTATACTGTCGTCCTCACGATGGGCTACAGCTGGCAGCTGGCCCTGATGGCCGTCTTTGTCGAGGGCATCATCTTCATCGTGCTGAGCCTGACCAACGTCCGTGAGGGCATCTTCAACGCCATCCCCATGACCCTCAAGAGCGCAGTCAGCGTGGGCATCGGCCTGTTCGTTGCCTTTGTCGGCCTGCAGAACGCAAAGCTCATCGTCAACAGCGACTCCACCCTCGTCACCTACCAGCACTTCAAGGGCGAGACCTTCTCCTCTGTGGGCGTGGGCGCCATCCTCGCACTGCTGGGCGTGGCCATCACCGCCATCCTGCTGGTGAAGAAGGTCAAGGGCGGTATCCTCTACGGCATCCTCATCACCTGGGTGCTGGGCATCGTCTGCGAGCTGACCGGCATCTATGTGCCGAACCCCGACGCCGGTATGTACACCGTCATCCCCACCAGCTTCGTCAGCTTCGACTTCTCCGCTCTGGGCAAGACCTTTGGTCAGGTGTTCAAGACCGATTTCTCCGGCGTGGGCATCCTGAACTTCTTCGCCGTCATGTTCTCCTTCCTCTTCGTTGACCTGTTCGACACCCTGGGTACCCTCATCGGTGTTGCTTCCAAGGCCGATATGCTGGACGAGGAGGGCAAGCTGCCCCGCATCAAGGGCGCTCTGATGGCCGACTCCATCGCCACCTGCGCCGGCGCTGTGCTGGGTACTTCCACCACCACCACCTTCGTCGAGAGCGCTTCCGGCGTCACCGAGGGTGGCCGCACCGGCCTGACCTCCATGACCACCGGTATCCTCTTCCTGCTGGCCGTGGTATTCAGCCCCCTGTTCCTGACCATTCCTTCCTTTGCAACGGCTCCGGCCCTCATCATCGTGGGCTTCTACATGATGGGTTCTGCCATCAAGATCGACTTCTCCGACCCCAGCGAGGGCATTCCCGCCTTCCTGACCATCCTGGCTATGCCCACTGCCTACAGCATCTCTGAGGGCATCGCCATCGGCGTCATCTCCTGGACCATCGTCAATGTGGTCACCGGCAAGGCCAAGGAGAAGAAGATCAGCCCCCTCATGTATGTGCTGACCGTTCTCTTCATCCTGAAGTACGTCCTGCTGTAAGCACCTGCTCTGAACCCGGGACCATCCCCAAAAACAAAACCAGAGCCTCCTGCCCTTGTGCGGAGGCTCTGGTTTTTTGTTGTCTGCTGCAGAGGGGCGGCTGCGGGGGGCTTAGCCGCCAAACAGCCCGAAAAAGCTGGTATGGGTGAATCCCAGCACCAGAAACAGGACGATGAGGGCGAACAGCACCCCGATGATGATGTCCATCTGGTGGACCGTCAGCGGGAACTTATCGTAGAGCTTCTCTTTCGGGTTGACGAAATCGGGGTCATTGTTGTTGAGGAACGTTTTGCGGCCCTCCGGAGCCTCTGCACGGGCTGCTTCGAGCTTGGCCTGCTCCTGTTCCAGCTGAGCTTCACGAGCTGCCAGAGCGGCTTCCCGCCGGGCCAGCTCCGCCTCACGGGCGGTTTGTTCTTTTTCGGTCATAGTGTTTCTCCTGCCTTTAGATGAAGTTTTCCTTTTCGGAAAAGGCTCGTCTCCGTACAACCTCTCAGTCTGCTTCGCAGACAATGCCGGATTGCGGCTCCCAGCGTCTGCTGCGCTGTCGCTTGCATCCTGCTGGCCGCGGCCCCAACAGCGACTCCCTGTTTCCGCCGCTGGCGGCGGTCGTCGCCGTTGCCCC
>NZ_JBBNIH010000099.1:0-729 GCF_040094125.1 Faecalibacterium longum | reverse complement strand
CAAGGAAGCTAAAGAGGAACTGCTCAAACTGAAAACCGCAAAGCAGAATGTTGCGTCCTTTTTCCGGGAGGAAGAACAGACGCAGCAGGAGAGATAAAGGAGTGTGCGTATGATCAATCTGAAAATTGACCCGGAGTTCCAGTCCCAGATTCCGCCGCTGACGGACGATGAGTACAAGCAGCTTGAAGAAAATATCCTGAAAGAGGGCAAGCTGATCTCTCCTTTGATCGTGTGGAATAATACCCTTGTTGATGGTCACAACCGTTATGCGATTCTTCAGAAGCACCCGGAGATTTATTTCTCTACCATGCCGCTCCGATTTGAGAACCGCGAAGAAGCCATTGCGTGGATTTGCCGGAATCAGTTGGGACGGCGAAACCTGAGTCCCGAACAGAAACGCTATCTGCTTGGGAAGCAGTACGAAGCCGAGAAGAAGGCTGCAAAAATCTTTCGGGGCAATCAGTACACTTTAGCAAAGAAAAGTGGTGGTGCTCACGATGATAACCACCACTCCGGGAAGAAAACCTGCGACCGAATCGCAGAAGAAAACGGTGTCAGCCGTGCCTCTGTTCTCCGTGCCAGCCACTATACACGAGGCATCGACATTGCGGACAACCTCTCTCCCGGCATCAAGCAGAAAGTCTTTTCCGGTGAAGTGAAGTTCACCAACGAAGAAATGTCCAAGCTTGTGCAGGCAAGTGTCGAGCATCGTTCAGATGTCCTTGCTCA
>NZ_JBBNIH010000098.1:0-1860 GCF_040094125.1 Faecalibacterium longum | reverse complement strand
TAGGCCGGGGGTTCGAGTCCCTTCCATCGCACCAGAAAATGCCGTGAAATCGAAAGATTTCATGGCTTTTTTGTTTTTCTGGCAGAGGTCGCACACACTTGCACACTTTCTGCACACTTTACAAAAAAGCCATGAACTCTTTGCATCGCTTGCACAGCGTGTATTTCGCTGCACAAAAAAGAGAATTTTACGCGAAGAGTACCCGCGTCAGCTCGCGGCGTTCTTCTGCGTCCATCTGCCGGATGGCTTCAAGGATCATTTTGCCTGTGATTTTTGTTGCCGCCGGCATTTTGCTTTCCGGGGACGCCTGCGGCCCTGCTCCTGCTGTGTCCTGCCGGTAGAAGTCGGCTTCGATCTTCTTTGCCAGCTCCAACCGGGGCCTGTCCTGCGTGTGAGCGTAGGTGTCCATCAGGACGGTAGCAGTTGCATGACCTGTGTTGCCCTGCACCGATTTGAAGTCACCGCCAGACTGCAACAGCTGATAGGTGGCACTGGAGTGTCGCAGACCATGAAACACGATCTTCTCAAACTCCGGGTGCTCTGCTCGCCACTGCCGATACCACTTGGTCAGAACGTCCGGGGCAATGGGTAAGCCGTCTGGTAAGCGGAACAGCTGACCGCAGTTGCTGTACTTTTCCGGGGCGCTCTGCTCGTCCTGCTTCATCTTTTCCAGCCATGCCAGAAGCTCCTCTTTCAAGGGCTTGGTCATGTACAGGATGCGGTTGGACTTTTTGGTCTTAGTCCGCTTGAGGATCAGCGAGGACTTGCTCCCCTCCCGTCTGTCCGGGAAGGTGTGGTAGATCTGGGTGGGGTCGATCTTGGACAAGGCGACCTTGTCGGCACGCTGCAGGGCTTTGTTCACCGAGATGGTTCCCCGTCCGTCTGCTGCATCAAAGTCGAGGTCTCCCGGCTGCAAGCCGAGGATCTCGCCCTCACGGAGCGAGAGGATCATGCTCATGTGCACCGCCAGATGCAGAGCGGGGTTCTCGATGGTCTGCAGCGCCGCCAACATGGTGCGCTCATCCCAGATGGTGCGTTCTTCGGTGTTGATCTTGGGGGCTTCACGGGGAGTAGGCGATTTGTGAATCAGATCCCAGTCAACGGCATACGAAAAGGCGGTCTTCAGGAGCGTGTGGACTTCGTGAATGGACGTGCTGGATAACAGCCGTTTCTTCTGATTTTCCGTCAGCTCCTGCTTCACACCGTGCACATACTGCCCGCAGGGGGTCTGGCTCAGGGTGGCGTAGAACTGCTCAATGTCGTAGGTGCGGAGGTCTTGCACCTTTCGCTTTCCGATATACGGCACGATGAGGTTCTGCACCATCGCCACAGATTGGGTGTAGGTCTTGGGAGACCACTTGTGTTTGCTGGACTGAATGGGGATCCACTTGTACAGCATCTCCTCCACCGTCATGGTGTCGGGCACGAGGAAGGTGCCGTCCAGCAGCTCCTTCTCCACCGTGATCTTGCGCTCCTGCGCTTCGGCCTTGGTCTTGAAGGTTTCCCAGCCCTTGCAGGGCTTGCCAGCATGATCTTTGTAGTTGTATCGGACGGAATACGTGTTGCCACGTTTCATAATAGATGCCATAGATGTTCCCTCCCTCAGACCGCTGCAAACCAATCATCGAAGCTCTGCTTGCTTACCCGGATGCTGGTACCGAGGCGGATCACCTTGAAATCTTTCGTGGTGTTGCACAGATTGTACGCAGCACGGTTGGAGATCGCCAACAGTTGGGCAATCTCTTCCACCCGGTAAACGAGCGGGGCGTGTCGGACGGTTTTTCTGGTCTGGTCAGAAGGTTCTACGGCAGGGGTTTCGGACAATTTCATTGTAGGGGATTCGGGCGCGATTTTCAAGTC
>NZ_JBBNIH010000097.1:0-36212 GCF_040094125.1 Faecalibacterium longum | reverse complement strand
CGGCAGCAGAAGCGCCAGCGACTTTCAGGAAATTACGACGAGAAATCATTTTTTTCATAATTGTTCTCCTTCTTCATCATGTGATATACACATTCCGCCTGGCAGCGGAAATGAGACGAAATAAATCAGACAGCCCTTACGCTCTCACCGACCTGCAGCTCAGGCTGGAGGGTGATCTTCTGGGCCGGGGCGCCATGCTCGATCTGCCGCACCAGCAGCTCGATGCTCTGGAGCGCGATCTGCTCGCCGGGCTGGACGATGGTGGTCATCACCGGCACGCAGTAACGGGACATCGAGATGCCGTCGAAGCCGATGACCGATACATCCTCCGGCACCCGGAACCCGGCGCTCACCAGCGCCCGGATGGCACCGAAAGCGATGACATCGCTCATGGCGAACAGAGCGGTGAACTCGGCCCGGCGGGCCAGCAGGCTGTTCATGGCGTGGTAGGCAGACTCGAAATCGTAGTTGGACAGGCCGTAGAGCCGATCGTCAAAGGTGAGCCCGGCATCCTCCATGGCATCCTGTGCGCCGAGGCGGCGCATCCGACTGGGGTAGCTGGTGGTCGGACCGCCGAGAACTGCTATCTTCCGGTGGCCCTGCGCGATGAGGTGGGAGACGGCGGTGCGGGCCGCAGCCCGGTCATCTACGCCCACCATCGAGAGGTTCGGGAAATCCAGCTCGTCGGAGACCAGCGTCGTCAGCACCGAGGGGACGGTGATGTTCGCAAAGCCCTGCTGGAAGTTCGCCACGCTGCCGCCGAGGAATATCATGCCTTTGGGCTTTATCTCCCGCAGGATCTTTTGGGCGGCGTCTATCTCGTTGGCATTCTCGTCCAGGTAGGAGACGATGCCGCTGTACCCGTAGAGGGTCGCGGCCCGCTGCAGCTGAACGAGGAAGTCCGAGAAGAAGAGGTTCCGGGTACCCTTGACCACAAAGACGAGGCTGCGGGACTGCTGGATCTTCAGCTGCCGGGCGTTGGTGTTTGGCACGAAGCCCGACTCCCGCATCATCTGAAGCACCTTTTCTTTCGTTTCGGGACGCACATCCGGCCGGTCATTGATGACGCGGGAGATGGTGCTGACGGAACAGCCGCTCAGACGGGCAATATCTTTGATGGTCATGTTCGGCATTCCGGGAAGCACCTCTCTTTCGGTCGAAGTTCTGGTTTTTACTGAAATCGCTCGGGAACGATGTCGGGAACGGTTTCAGTGACTATAGTATGGCATAATTTGTGGAATAAATCAATAACCCTGAAACACTTTTGGCAGAATTGCATAACAAATCGACCCTCCTTTGTGCAGGTTGATTTGCCCGCAGAGCGAAAAGCAAATTAATTCCCGGTAATTCCCGGTACACGTCAGAACCTCCCGGGACGACCGTACTCTTTTGTAACTTTTAGAGCAAAAAAGCGCGTTCTCATGCAGGATGGATACAAGCTGAACTGACGGGCCGGAGCAAAAATAAGCCGAAAAAATCCCGGTATCCCTGCCGCCGGAGCGGAAAGGATACCGGGAATGAGATTTTTGGAGTTTACTCGGCGCGCAGGGCTTTGACGGGGTTGCACTTGGCTGCGCCGCGGGCCGGGATGATGCCGGCCAGAATGGTGAGCAGGGTAGCCAGTGCCACGAGGAAGAGGGCTGCGTCTACGGGCAGGGAAGCAACGAGGGTTGAAGTGCCGGAGACTTTCTGGATGATGATATTTCCGGGGATGAGCAGTATCTCGCTGAGGACGATGCCCATGACGCCCGAGCAGAGACCGATGATGAAGGTCTCTGCGTTGAACACCTCGGAGACGTTCCGCTTGGAAGCGCCGATGGCGCGCAGGATGCCGATCTCCTTCCGGCGCTCGAGGACGCTGATATAGGTGATGACGCCGATCATGATGGAGGAGACTGCCAGCGAGATGGAGACGAAGGCCACCATCATGCTGCTTATCATGTTCACGATCTCGGTCACGCTGGTCATCAGGGTACCCACGAGGTCGGTGTACTGCACCATCTTTTCGTCTTCACCCTTTGCAGACATCCCGGCGTTGTAGGCATCCAGCTTTTCCAGGATGGTGGCCTTGCTGGCGAAGTCCTTCGGATAGATCTTGATCTGGCTGGGGGCGGCCTCGTCCGCGTAGCCGAAGGCCATCAGGTTGGCCTCATAGGTGGCGGAAGAGGAGCGGAGGGTGGAGCGCATCAGCTCGGTCAGCTCGGAGGTGGTCATGTTGAGCTGGATGGCCTTCTGGAAAGCCGACGCGTCGATCTTGATGGCGTTCTCCATCTGGCTGCTCAGCTTGCCGATGTTCTGCTGGATGGCCGTCTTGAGCTGGGACTGTATCTGGTCCTGGAAGGTGACGATGCCCTTCTGGATGGCAGCGTCCAGCTGGCTTTTCAGCACCTCTGTGATCTGGTCGGAGTAGGTCTCCATCACGGTCTGGATGGTGGTCTGCAGAGCGCTCGAGAGCTGGCCCTGCAGCTTGTCCGGGTCAACGAGGTCTTTCATGGACTCGGCCATCAGCTTCTGGAACTGCTCTGACTTGAGGTAGGCAGAAAAGCTCCACTTCTTGAAGTTGAGGATGCCGTTGCCGATGATATATTTCTTATAGTCCTTGAACACCTTATGCACGAGGTCCTGCAGGGCCTCCGGCGAGACGGAGAGGTCCAGCTCTGCAAAGGCATCGCTGAGGTCGATGTCGGGCAGCTCGTCGATGTCGAGGGTGAGATCCGAGAAGTCGATGAGGGTGCTCAAATCGAAACTGCCGCCGCTGAGGTCGAAGGCACCGTTCAAATCGAAGTCAAGGGCGTTGGCATCAAAAGAAAAGGCATTCTTGAGGGCGTCGGTGTCGATAGAGAAGAGGCTGGTCAAATCGAAGTTGCGGAGGCTCTCAGCCTTGCCGAAGCTCTCGCCGGTGAGGACGTTGGTGGCGGGGTCGGCCATCTGCTGCTTCACGATGTCGCTGTCGGCAGCGTCCTTCATGACCTTCTCGGTCAGGGAGGCGGGGTAGGCGATGCCGGAGGTGAGCATGGAAGCGGAGGCGGTGTAGTCCGGCTGGACGATGCCCACGATGGTGATGTCCTCGCCGTTCTCCACCAGCTGCTGCATATAGTCCTTGTCGTCGGCCTTGCTCTTCCAGATGCCGTAGGTGTCGTCGTAGACATAGGTGTCGGCGCTGTTCACCAGCTTGAACTTCAGGCCCATCAGCTCGTCGTAGCTGTAGGTGCGGAAATCGCTGGGGACATCGACGTTCTGGTTCTGGGCGAACTGCTGTATCATCTTGTCCAGCTCGGCGGAGTCCCGCAGACCCATGGAGTAGAGGGCGTAGTCGGTCACAGTGCCGTATTTGCTCAGCACGGCGACACATTCGGTGGGCTTTTCGGGCCAGCGGCCAGCCTTGACTTCGTACTGGGACTTATAAAGGTCGCTGTTGGCGGGCAGCTGATAGAAAACGCTGGTGTTGCTGCCCATGCTGTTCATCAGGCTGCTGGTGACGGAGGTGGAGCCGGAACCCGAGCTTCCCAGACCCAGCATCGAGAGGGTGGAGTCCGGGTTGACCTGATGCACACTGCCGTCGGCATCCTGCCGGTAGATCTGGGGCGAGACGCTGTAGGAATACTCGATGGAGGTGGCGTCATCCGCAATGGTGGACTCGTCGCTGTCGAGATATTTCTTTAAGGAAGTGAGGTCGTTGGACGTCAGGCCCGACACCATCTTGGTGATGAGCTGGCGGACCGAGACCATTCCCTCCACGCCGCCGGAGGTGTCCTTTTTGCCGTCCTCGTCGGTGGGCAGGCCGGTGGCTGTGGTGCCGCCGCTGCTGCCCGAGGACAAAAAGCTCGTGATGTCCACGCCGCTGCTCAGGATCTGCAGCGGGTATTCGCTCAGGGTGGAGCGCTCCATGTCGGCAATGTAGGCATTGACGCCGGTGGACAGCGAGATGATGAGGGCGATGCCGATGATGCCGATGCTGCCCGCGAAGGCTGTGAGCAGGGTGCGGGCCTTTTTGGTGCGCAGGTTGTTGAAGCTCAGGGCCAGCGAGGTGAGCCACGACATGGACGAACGGCCCATGTTCTTATGGATGGGAGGGGCAAGCTTTGTGTCGTCCGGCTCGAAAGGGCGGGTATCGTCGGTGATAGCGCCGTCCCGCAGACGGACGATGCGGTTGGCATACTGCTCCGCCAGTTCGGGGTTGTGCGTGACCATGACCACGAGGCGGTCTTTTGCCACATCCTTCAGCAGCTCCATGACCTGGATGCTCGTCTCGCTGTCCAGTGCGCCGGTGGGCTCGTCGGCCAGCAGGATGTCGGGGTTGTTGACGAGGGCGCGGGCGATGGCCACGCGCTGCATCTGGCCGCCCGACATCTCGGTGGGGCGCTTGTGGAGCTGGTCCCCGAGGCCCACCTGCCGCAGCGCCTCGGCGGCACGGCGGCGGCGCTCAGCGCCCGACACGCCCGAGATGGTCAGGGCCAGTTCGACGTTGGCGAGGACGGTCTGGTGGGGGATGAGGTTATAGCTCTGGAACACGAAGCCGACGGTGTGGTTGCGGTAGGAGTCCCAGTCCCGGTCGGTGTAGCGGCGGGTGGAGATGCCGTTGATGATGAGCTCGCCGTTGTCGTAGCGGTCGAGGCCGCCGATGATGTTGAGCAGCGTGGTCTTGCCCGAGCCGCTGGGGCCGAGGACGGCGACGAATTCGCTGTCGCGCAGGTTGAGGCTGACCCCGTTGAGCGCTGCCTGTGTCAGATCGCCGGTGGTGTATTTCTTTTCGATATTGATAAGCTGAAGCATTGGCCTGCCTTTCCGGCAGCAGAACGGGGGAGTGTCTGCTGACCTGTTCCGCCCGACATTTGTGGACGGAGAGGGAAACATAGTATCTGTTTGATTTTATCAGAAGAATATGAACAATTTATGTCGTAACGGGTGCCAAGTTCTGTGTTTTCTGCCGAAGGATGGAAAAGCGTTGCATCCTGCGCGGAAAAGCGTTCCAAACCAGGAGGATGCGGCAGATGTGTCTTGATTTTTGGAGCGGTTGATGGTATTCTTGAGACAATATCCATGTTAATATTTTCAGTGTTCCAAAATTCGACGAAAACTGACGCAAATTTGTCGTTGCAACTCCTTTCGACGCTCCATACAATTTTATACAGTATAGTATGAAGTAGTTTGTCCGGCATAAGTGGATGGGCCGGGCAGATGGGGTGAGGAGGATGCAGAATGAAACAGAATGTCCCATTGGTGAGGAGTTTTTCGGCGCTGGAACCGTATCAGGAGGCGTATACCCTTGCCTGTTCTCTGGAGACGGAGGGACAGGGCTGCTGGCTGACCGTGAGCCGGACAAAAGCTCCGGACGACCCGGCAGACACGGCCCGTACATGGGTCCCGGCCCCGGAAGAGGAATGCGGACGGCTGCTGCAGTTTTTGTATGAGAACTCGGTCCAGCCGGAGCTGTGGCAGGATGCTATTTCCTGCTGGTATCCGCAGGCGGAGCAGGCAGAAAACCTGCGGGAAGGGGGCGCGTCGTGTGAGTTATGAGGAACAGGACGTCATATGGCGCGTAGCTCTGGCCAGCTATGACCCCAGAGAGATGCGGGTATGGACACGCTATCTTGAGGAGCGCAACCCGGCCATCCGCTGTACGGGCTACCGCAGCAGCCGGACGCTGCTGGAACGGCTCGAGCAGGGCGATGTGGACGTTCTGGTGCTGGGCGGCAGACTGGAGGACATGGACAGCATCCAGTTCCTGCCCAAGATACGCGGCCTTGCCCGCAAGCCTCTGGTGCTTCTGCGGGACGACGGACGCAATGAGAAATCGGCTGTGGAGAGCCTGAGTCAGGAGGACGCATGCTACCTCATCCGTCAGGCCACACTGGAAGATATGCTGCAGGAGCTGCGCGTTCCGGCCCACCGCCCGGCGGAGAGTCTGGAAAAGCGCTGCGAGCGCATCTATCGCAGCTGGGGTCTGAGCACCTGCGATGCCAACAAGCGCTACCTGACCGGTGCGCTTCGGATGATGATGGGCTCTGACCACCGTCTGGCCATCCGCAAGGAGATATTAGGGCCTGTGGCGGAGGAATACAATCTCACCGTGGCGGCTGTGGACAGCGCCCTCCGGCGGCTACTGGAGACGTTGGACGAGACCGGTACCCAGACATGGCGGGATTTTCGAAAAGAGTATGGCTTAGAGCGCAGGAAGGTGACCATCGGCCGCCTGCTTTATGCGCTGGAAAGTAAACTGAGTCAGCAGTGAGGTGCTGACCACACGACGCGGAGGTAGAGCAGAATGCGCAGGCGAAACGATGGGGCAGGAGGCTCCCTTCGGGAGGAGTTTGGGGATGTGTGCTTCCATGCCCTTGGCATCATCGACCAGAACCGGGAATATCTGCAGATGCATCTGCTGGCGTCGGCCGACCTGCCCACCCGGCAGGCACTTTCGGACATCCAGATAGAGTCTGCCCGGCTGGACCGCACGGTACGCAATGCCATAACGCTTTATCAGCTGGAAAATGAAGAGCTGAGCGAGCTGCAGCCTCTGGAACTGTGCAGTCTGTTGGAAAAAGCGGGCCGTCTGGCCCCGGACATCCAGCGGTCACTGGAAATAGCGCTCACGACGGAGAGCGGGGGCATCGAGCACTGCACCGTCATGGGCGTTCCCGATGAGGCCGAACAGCTGCTGCTCCACCTTATCTCCAACGCGCTGCGGGCCTGCGATGCAGGCGGCAGGGTGTGGGTGAGCCTGAAACAGAAAAAGACCGGCGTCGTGCTCCGGGTGGAAGACAACGGCTGCGGCCTGATGGAGGAAGACCCCATCGAGAACAACCGCCGCTTCCTCAGCGGCGCAAAGCTGGGTCTCCGCATCTGTAAGCTCATCTGCCGCCGTGCAGGCTGGAAGCTGACGCTGACGGCCCGGCCGGGCGGCGGCACCCGGGCGCAGGTGGTGTTCCCGCTGGCCTCCTGCGAGGACATCCCGCCGGAAATGGAACTCCACTCCAGCGAGGAGAATGACATCCGCGCAGCGCGGTTCACAAGCCGGGCGGCACAGGAGCTCCTTCTGCTGAGGAGATATTGAACGAGACAAAAAGGCATCTGCAATGCTGCCCGGGACAGCGCAGCGCAGATGCCTTTGATTTTTGTGCGGGACAGGGAAGAGAGCAGAAAAATTGACAGACGGTAAAGAATCTTAGTAGAAACAGCTCGAAATCCACAGAAAAGTTTGCGAAATTAACAAAATGTTTAACTTTGCAAGATGATTTTACTGTTTTTAAGGTGTAAAATAATCCCGAATGATTGATTGTCAGCCGGATTTGGTTTATAATACCCATGTATGCGAGTCTGAAATTTGATTCGTTAGCAAACAACTTCTGCCCGGGCCGGAGAGCCCTGTGTGCAGAGGGAGAGTGCATTGTCCTTCAGGAGGAAAAACAACTGTGAGAGTAGGTCTTGACATCGGCAGCACTACCATCAAATGCGTGGTGCTGGATGAAAACGATACCCTTTTATATTCGACGTATGAGCGCCACTACAGCCACATTCTGGAAAAGGCGCAGGAGCTGCTGCGCCGCATCGACGCAGAGCAGCTGCATGGCCGGAAAGCGCTGCTCAGCATCTCCGGCTCCGCCGGTATGGGCTTGGCCGACAGCTGCGGCGTGCCTTTCGTGCAGGAGGTGTTCTCCACCCGCGTGGCGGTCAAAAAGTTCGTCCCTGCAACGGACTGCGTCATCGAGTTGGGCGGTGAGGATGCAAAGATCCTGTTCCTGACCAACGGCACCGAAGTCCGCATGAACGGCAGCTGCGCCGGCGGCACGGGCGCTTTCATCGACCAGATGGCGACGCTGCTCAAGATGAGTGCCGATGAGATGAACAAGGCGGCCGAACAGGCCACCCGTACATACACCATTGCATCCCGCTGCGGCGTTTTCGCCAAGAGCGACGTGCAGCCCCTCATCAATCAGGGCGCAAAGACCGAGGACATCGCGGCCAGCATCTACAAGGCCGTGGTCAACCAGACCATCGCCGGTCTGGCACAGGGACGCCCCATTCAGGGCAATATCCTCTATCTGGGCGGTCCGCTGACCTTCAGCACTGTGCTGCGCAAGAGCTTCGACGAGGCACTGGGCGTCACCGGTACCTGCCCCGAGAACAGCCTGCTCTACGTCGCGCTGGGCGCTGCCCTCTACGCCGACAAGGAGTTCGTCCTCTCGGACGTGGCCGCTGCGCTGGATGAGTATGCCGCCACGGCGACCTACGCCAGCGAGCCGCCCCTCTTCGCCAGCAAGGAAGAGTACGAGGCATTCCATGCCCGCCATATATCCCACAGCGTGCCGCGGGTGGCGTTCAGCGCTCAGTGCGGCCCGGTGCATATCGGCATCGACTCCGGCTCCACCACCGTCAAGCTGGTGGTCGTGGACGAGCAGAGCCAGATCCTCTACACCAACTATCAGCCGAATCTCGGCAACCCGCTGCCCCTTATCCGGCAGCAGCTGCTGAAAATCTATAAAGAGCACACCGGCCTCAAGGTGGCCAGCGTGACCACCACCGGCTACGGCGAAGAACTGGTCAAGAACGCTTTCCGCTGCGACTTCGGGCTCGTGGAGACCGTGGCCCACTTCACGGCAGCAAAATACTTCATGCCGGACGTGGACTTCATCATCGACATCGGCGGTCAGGATATGAAGTGCTTCAAGATCGAAGATGGTGCCATCAGCAACATCTTCCTGAACGAAGCCTGCTCTTCCGGCTGCGGCAGCTTTTTGCAGACCTTCGCGCAGGCACTGGGCTACGACGTCAAGGAGTTCGCAGCCCTCGGCCTCTTCGCCGACCGCCCCGTGGATCTGGGCAGTCGCTGCACCGTCTTTATGAACAGCTCGGTCAAGCAGGCCCAGAAGGACGGCGCGTCCATCGAGAATATCTCGGCGGGCCTGTCCATCAGCGTCGTCAAGAACGCACTGTACAAGGTCATTCGTGCGTCCAGCCCCGAAGAGCTGGGCCGGAAGATCGTTGTGCAGGGCGGTACGTTCTACAATGAGGCCGTCCTCCGCGCCTTCGAGAAGGAGATGGGCGTCGAGGTCATCCGTCCCGACATCGCCGGTCTGATGGGCGCTTACGGTGCGGCCCTCTTCGGTCTGCGCCAGTGCCGCAAGAACGGCCAGACCACCTCCGCCATGATGAGCGAGGAAGAGCTGGAGAACTTCGACCAGAAAGTCGTCAGCGTCAAGTGCGGCGGCTGCGGCAACCACTGCCAGCTCACCGTCAACACCTTCGCCGATGGCCGCAAGTTCATTTCCGGAAACCGCTGCGACAAGCCCGTCACCGGCAAGAGCGAGGACAACAGCCTCAACCTCTACGCTTACAAGCAGCAGCTTCTGGCCAGCTATAAGCCCGTGGCCGGAAAGCGCGGCTCCATCGGCATCCCGCTTTGCCTGAATATGTATGAGCTGCTGCCGTTCTGGCACGCCTTCTGGACAAAGCTCGGCTTTGCCGTCCACACCAGCCCGGTGTCCAGCCGCGGCCTCTATCTGGCTGGTCAGGCTACCATCCCCAGCGACACCGCCTGCTTCCCGGCCAAGCTCAGCCATGGCCACATCAAGGCCCTGACCCAGATGCATCTGGACGCCATCTTCTACCCCTGCCTGACCTACAACATCGACGAGGGTCTGGGCGACAACCACTACAACTGCCCCGTCGTGGCCTACTATCCCGAAGTCCTCGCCGGCAACTGCCCCGAGCTGAAAGGCCAGAAGTTTATCTACGACTACGTCGGCATCCACCGTCCGAAGGATTTCGTCCACAAGATGGTGAAGGACGTGCTGCCCAAGTATTTCGGCGGCATCTCCGAGAAGGAAGTGCAGGAGGCTGCCAACGCTGCCTACGCTGAGTATGAAGCCCACATGGCACAGATCCGGGTCAAGGGCAGCGAGATCATTGATGAGGCCCGCCGTCAGGGCAGGCGCATCATCGTGCTGGCCGGACGCCCCTACCATGTGGACCCGGAGATCAACCACGGCATCGACCACCTCATCACCCGCCACGGCGCGGCGGTGGTCACCGAGGACAGCATCTCCAACCGCGTGGAAAAGTTCCCCACCAGCGTGCTGAACCAGTGGACTTACCACAGCCGCCTGTATGCCGCCGCCAAGTACTGCACCACCCAGAACGATATGGACCTGGTGCAGCTGGTGTCCTTCGGCTGCGGCGTGGATGCCATCACCACCGATGAGACCCGCGAGATCCTGCAGGAGGGCGGCAAGCTCTACACCCAGCTGAAAATTGACGAAATTACAAACCTGGGTGCTGTCAATATCCGCCTGCGCAGTCTGTTCGCCGCACTGGATGAGCGAGACGAAGATAAGAAGTAACATAGGAGGAACCTATGGAATACAATTACCCCAAATTCACCCCGGAGATGAAGAAAACTCACACCATCCTCATCCCCAACATGGCCATCACCCAGTTCCGCCTGCTGGAATACGCCCTGCGCTACGACGGCTACAAGTGCGAGATCCTTGGTAACTGCGGCAGCGCTGTGGCGCAGCTGGGCCTGAAATATGTCCACAACGACACCTGCTATCCGGCACTGCTGGTCATTGGCCAGTTCCTCGACGCGCTGAACAGCGGCAAGTACGACCTCGAGCACACGGCCCTGCTCATCACCCAGACGGGCGGCGGCTGCCGTGCCTCCAACTACATCCATCTGCTCCGCAAGGCGCTGGTCAAGGCAGGCTATCCGAACATCCCGGTGGCCAGCCTGAACTTCTCGGGCCTCGAGAAGGACAGCGGTTTCCAGATGACTCTGCCTCTGGCCCGCCGGGCCATCGCCAGCGTGTTCTACGGCGATATGCTCTGCGCCCTGCGCAATCAGGTCGCTCCGTATGAGAACGAGAAGGGCGCTGCCGATAAGATGGTAGACCTCTGGGTCGAGCGCCTGGGCCGTGTACTGCTGGCGGGCAAGGGTTTCACCTCCCGTGAGATGAAGCACACCTTCCCCCTCATCGCAAAGGACTTTAAGTCCATTCCCGTCACCCGTGTGCCGAAGGTCAAAGTCGGCGTCGTGGGCGAGATCTACGTCAAGTACAGCCCGCTGGGCAACAACGACCTGCAGAAGTTCCTCGAGAGCCAGGACTGCGAGGTCAACTTCCCGGGTCTGATGGGCTTCGTGCAGTACTGCATCTTCAACATGGGCGAGGACCATGTCCTCTACGGCGGCAAGCTGGCCATGAAGATGGGTACCGACCAGCTGCTCAACTGGCTGGACAGCGTGGAGCGCTCCATGCTCAAGGCCGAGGCCGACGCCGGTTTCTACGCCCCCGGCCCCTTCAAGGAGCTGGTGGAAAAGCCCGAGGGCATCATCTCGCTGGGTGCCAAGATGGGCGAGGGCTGGCTGCTGACGGCTGAGATGATCGAGCTGGTACAGGGCGGTTACGGCAACATCGTCTGCGCACAGCCTTTTGGCTGCCTGCCGAACCACATCGTGGGCAAGGGCATGGTAAACAAGATCCGCGCGATGTACCCCAGCGCCAACATCACCCCCATCGACTACGACCCCAGCGCCACCAAGGTCAATCAGGAGAACCGCATCAAACTGATGCTGGCCGTAGCAAAGGAGCGTCTGAACGCTCCTGCCGAGGCGAAGCCGCTGACCGCCGAGGAGATCGCGGGCGGTGCGCCCAGCCTCTCCCACGTCTGAGAAACTACAGAAGAAACAAAAAAAGCCGCACGGTACAGTTTTTCGCTGTACTGTGCGGCTTTTCTTATGCGCCGGAGCGCTTATTTCTTGTGATACTTGCGGTCTTCCTGCTCATAGGCGGGCTCGCAGGTGAGGTACATCCCCAGACGCTTGATGGTGTCCGTATCCACGCTGGACAGGATGACCGTGGAGTGCATGTCGCAGCCCTTGAGCTTGGAGAGCTGCTGCAGAGCGACAGCAGCCGTCTCATTCTCGGCGGCAGAGCTGGACAGCGCGATCAGGATCTCATCGGTGTGCAGGCGGGGATTCCGGCTGCCGAGGTAGTTGGTCTTGAGGGTCTGGATGGGCTCGATGGCGCGGGCGGAGACCAAATCGATCTCATGGTCGATGCCGGCCAGCTTCTTGAGGGCATTGAGCAGGGCAGAAGAGGCTGCGCCCAGCAGGGGACCGTTCTTGCCGGTGACGACGGTGCCGTCCGGCAGCTCGATGGCGGCAGCGGGTGCGCCGCCGGTGCGCTCGGCCACGGCGTGAGCCTGCTTTTCCACGGCACGGTCGCCGACAGCCAGACCGGCCTGATTCAGCAGCAGCTCCAGCTTGAAGATCTCACTGTCCACGTTCTTGCCGATCTTGTGGTCGCAGAGGGCCTTGAAATAGCGGCGGATGATCTCGTTGCGGGAGGCCTCGCGGCAGGCTTCGTCGTCCACGATGCAGTTGCCGGCCATGTTCACACCCATATCCGTGGGGGACTTGTAGGGACTCTTGCCCGCGATGAGCTCGAACATCGCGTTGACCACCGGGAAGATCTCGATGTCGCGGTTGTAGTTGACGGTGGTGACGCCGTAGGCCTCCAGATGGAAGGGGTCGATCATGTTCACGTCGTTCAGGTCGGCGGTAGCGGCCTCGTAGGCGAGGTTGACCGGGTGCTTGAGAGGCAGGTTCCAGATGGGGAAGGTCTCGAACTTGGCATAACCGGCCTTGACGCCCCGCTTGTGCTCGTGGTAGAGCTGGGACAGGCAGGTGGCCATCTTGCCGCTGCCGGGGCCGGGGGCCGTGATGACGACGAGGGGACGCTGGGTCTCGATGTAGTCGTTCTTGCCGTAGCCCTCGTCGCTGACGATGCGGGCCACATCGTTGGGGTAGCCGGGGATCTTATAGTGGCGGAAGGTGCGCACGCCCACGCTGTTCAGCTTGTGCTCAAAGGCTTCGACCTCGGGGGCGGCGGTGTACATGGTCACGCAGACGCTGCCCACAAACAGGCCCATGCCCTGGAAGGCGTCGATGAGGCGGAGAACGTCGAGGTCGTAGGTGATGCCGTAGTCGCCGCGCACCTTGCTGCTGATGATGTCCTGCGCGCTGATGACGATGACGATCTCGGCCTGCTCCTTGAGCTGCAGCAGCATCTGCAGCTTGGAGTCCGGCTCAAAGCCCGGCAGCACGCGGGAGGCGTGGTAGTCGTCGAACAGCTTGCCGCCAAACTCGAGGTAGAGCTTGTTGTCGAACTGTGCGATGCGCTCCCGGATGTGCTGGGACTGCATCTGAAGATATTTCGCGTTGTCAAAGCCTTTTTTCATGGAATGCTCCTCTTCCTGATTCTACAACTTCATCTCCGGCACGTCGGTGGTGCGGCGGGCCGGAGGGTCACACAAACACTTTATAGTATAGCATACGACAGGCTTCGGCGCAATTATTTTTTGAGGGCTTCCTCGTGCTCCAGGTGCTCAAATTCTTCCAGCTCCTCGATGTCCTCTTTCAGGAACATCAGGCAGAAGCTGATGAAGAGCAGCAGGCAGGAAAGCCAGATGGCCCGGCTGCCCATGGGGGCCAGTGCAAGGCTGCCAAGGCCGGCACCCAGCGCGAACAGGAAGATGATGGCGAAGTAGTGAATCGCCTTGCCGAAGGCTTTGGTGTTGCCGCCCACCAGCCATGCGCAGAGGGAATCCATGCCGCTGCGCAGATTGCCGATGCACATGGTGCTGGCGAAGGCATAGCCGTTCACCTTGCGGAAGGATTGTACCTGCATGGCGCAGGAGAAGGAGACGAGGGAGTTGGCCAGAAGATTCAGCTCCTGCGGCAAAAAGCCCACGACGAAGAGCAGCAGGATCTCGAACAGCACCACCAGCTGACGCCAGTGGAGCCACTGCATCCGCTTGAGCTTGAGGCGGATGAACTCAGCCACAAAAATGCCCAGTGCAAAGGCGCAAAGGGGAATCAGGTAGCGCAGTGCCTCGCCCCACTTGCCCGCAAACAGCTTGACGGCCATCAGCACGATGTTGCCGGTCTGGGCGTTGGCGAAGACCTTGCCGCGGTATAAATAAGTATAAACATCCTGTAAGCCGCCTGAGACGGAGAGAAACAGAGCGGTAATAAAAGCTTCGGACATCTGTCCGTGAGGTTTGAGAGATGGCATAAAAGCTCCTCCTTCTATCCAGAAAATAATTCCATGCCATACTATAGCGCAAAACCGGCGTTTTGTCAAAAACTTCGCCATATTTTTTATAGATAATGACGATTCCGGGCGGGTATCGCAGGATGCGCTTTGTTTTGCAATGCGGCGCAGACTGTGGTAGAATACAGAAAATAGCTTTTTTCAGGAGAAGGAGGGGCTTTCTGTATGCCCAATATCATCGAGATCACGGATTTCCACGCACCGGAGCTGGACCCTTATGCCCGGCTGACCCAGAACCAGCTGCGCAATCGCCTCGAGCCGGAGAAAGGCATCTTTATCGCCGAGAGCCCCAAGGTCATCGACCGTGCGCTGGACGCAGGCTACAAGCCCGTGTCCCTGCTGATGGAGCGCAAGCAGATCACCGGCCCGGCAGCGGGCATCCTGAGCCGCTGCGGCGACGCGCCGGTGTACACGGCAGATCGGGAGATGCTGGCAGAGCTCACCGGCTTTGAGCTGACCCGGGGCGTGCTCTGCGCCTTCCGCCGCCCGGCACCCCGCCCGGTGGAAGAACTCTGTAAAAACGCCCGCCGGGTGGCCGTGCTGGAGGGCATCGTGGACTCCACCAATGTGGGAGCCATCTTCCGCTCGGCGGCGGCGCTGAACATGGACGCTGTCCTCATCAACCCTTCCTGCTGCGACCCGCTCTGCCGCCGCGCCGTCCGCGTCAGCATGGGTACGGTGTTCCAGGTGCCCTGGGGGCAGCTGGGCGAGACCCCGGCAGACTGGCCGGAGAAGGGGATGGACATCCTCCACTCCCTCGGCTTCAAGACCGCCGCGATGGCCCTCAGCGACCGCTCGGTGAGCATCGACGACGAGCAGCTTGCAAAAGAGCCGAAGCTTGCCATCGTGCTTGGCACCGAGGGCGACGGCCTCGCCGCCGACACCATCGCTTCCTGCGACTACACGGTCAAGATACCTATGTCCCACGGCGTGGATTCGCTGAATGTCGCTGCCGCCAGCGCCGTTGCGTTCTGGCAGCTGGGCAAACAATAAACGAAAAAGGAATGCCTCCCCGCCGGGGAGGCATTATTTTTTATGCTCAGATACTTGCTAAGAATCGCTCAAAGCCTGCGCGGCCTGCCGTGTCCATCTTGTAGACGCCGGCGTCTACGAGGACTTCGGCAAAGACATGGCCGATCTCGTCCTGCACGATGGTGTGGACATTTTCGGCGTTCAGCTCCGGATGGCGGGCGAGGATGTCCATCGCCCACTCGGCGTGCTTCTGGATGTTCTCGCCGTACTCAGCGGCGGGGGTGTGGGCCACGAGGGCGGCTTCCACATCGGTCATCTCGGCTTTCAGGCGGCTGGGCAGAACGGCCAGACCCATGACCTCGATGAGGCCGATGTTCTCCTTTTTGATGTGGTGGAGCTTTGCGTGGGGGTGATAGACGCCCAGCGGATGCTCCGGCGTGGTGATGTTGTTGCGCAGCACCAAATCCAGCTGGAACCTGCCGTCCCGCATCCGGGCGATGGGGGTGATGGTGTTGTGGGGTTCGCCGTCGGTCTCGGCGTAGACAAAGCAGCTCTCGTCGGTGTAGCCCCGCCATGCGGTCAAAATCTTATCGGCCAGCTCCACAAGGCGCTCGTCGTCGTCGCAGGTGAGGCGGATGCAGCTCATGGGCCAGTGGACGATGCCGGCGTCCACGTCCTCAAAGCCGGGGAAGACCCACTTCTTCTCGATGGGCGCTTTGGCCATGGCGAACTCGTAGTGGCCGCCCTGGAAGTGGTCGTGGCTCAGGATGCTGCCGCCCACGATGGGCAGGTCGGCGTTGCTGCCCACGAAGTAGTGGGGAAAGAGGGCCACGAAATCCAGCAGCTTGCGGAAGGTGGAACGCTCGATCTTCATGGGGGTGTGCTGGCTGTTAAAGACGATGCAGTGCTCATTGTAGTAGACATAGGGGCTGTACTGGAAATTCCACGCACTGTCGTTGATGGTCAGCGGGATGATGCGGTGATTTTCCCGGGCGGGATGGTTCAGCCGACCGGCATAGCCCTCGTTCTCCACGCAGAGCTGGCACTTGGGGTAGGCGCTCTGAGGAGCCAGCTTTGCGGCTGCGATGGCTTTGGGGTCTTTTTCGGGCTTCGACAGGTTGATGGTGATGTCGAGGTCGCCATAAGAAGTCCGGGTCACCCACTTGACGTCCCGCTTGATGCGGTAGCGGCGGATGTAATCGGTGTCCTGGCTGAACTTGTAGAACCAGTCGGTGGCGGCCTGGGGGCCGTCGGTCTCGTACCGCTCTTCGAAGTTGGCGCGGACGATGCTGGGGCGGGGCGTCAGCACACCCATGAGCCGGGTGTCGAAGAGGTCGCGGGCCGTGGGGCTGTCGTCGCAGACGCCCCGGGCGACGGCATCGTCCACCAGCGTTTTCAGGATGCTTTCGAGGTCGGCGTAGCAGACGTCGCCCTCCGGCTCTGTGAAGCTGTCGAGCTGCATGGTCATGAGCAGCTGGTTGCGGATGTAGATCTCGTCGTCAGGCAGGATGAGGCCGGTGTCCAGACCGTAGTTGACGAGCTGCTGGATGGCAGTGGAGATCACAGGACAGCGCCTCCTTCCGGGCGGATAGACAGGACGTGGCAGCGGCCCTCGCCGAGGATGGCTTCCATACCGGCCTTGAACTCATCCAGCATCTCCACAGGCACGAAAGCCTGCACCGTGCCGGCGAAACCGCCGCCGTGGACGCGGACAGCGCCCTTATCGCCCAGCAGATGCTTGGCGGCAGCGATGGTCACGCCCACTTCCTGATGCTCCTTGTAGCCTGCGGGGATGACGTTCTGCAGATACTCCCAGCTGCTGCAGCCGGACTCGTTCACGAGGGAGAGGAAGGTGCCGAAGTCGCCATCGTGGAGTGCGGCCACCTGCTTTGCCACACGGTCATTGTCGGCGTAGACGTGGAAGGCACGGAGGACGGCGCGGTCGCCGCACTGCCTGCGGCACTCGGGCAGCTTTGCAAGGAAGGTCTCGAACGGCACATCCCGCAGCACCTCGCCGCCGCAGACAGCGGCCACGGCGCGGCACTCAGCCGGGATGGCGGCGTACTCGTCGGTCAGATCGGCGTGGTCTGCGCCGGAGTCGAGGATGCAGAGGGCCAGACCAGCCTTGGAGAAGTCCACAGCCACCGGCTCCACCACGGGCTTTGCGGGGCTGGCAAAGTCGATGGTGATGATGTTGCCCACGCTGGAAGCCATCTGGTCCATCAGGCCGCAGGGCTTGCCGAAGTAGACGTTCTCAGCCCACTGGCCGATCTGCGCGATGGCGATGGGGGAGACCTTCTCGGTCATGAAGCAGTCGTTCAGGATGACGCCGATGAGCACTTCAAAGGCGGCAGAAGAAGAGACGCCGCTGCCCTTCGGCACGTTGGAAGAGATGTAAACGTCCAGACCGGCCAGCTTTGCGCCCCGCTGGGTGAAGGCGGCGCACTCGCCGCGCAGCAGAGAGGCGGTGGTGTTCTCCTCTTCCTTGCGGGCCTCGAGGTCATTCAAATCAATGACGCACAGATCATAGCCCTCGCTCTGGACGCGGAGCTGGTTCTTGTCGTTGGGGGCTGCGGCGGCGATCATGTCGATGTTCACGCTGCCGGCCAGCACTCGGCCATGCTGGTGGTCGGTGTGGTTGCCGCCGATCTCGGTGCGGCCCGGTGCGCTGTAAAGGCCGGCCTCAGCGTGGGAGCCGAAGGTCTTTTCCAGCCCGTCCAGCACGGCGGCGTAACGGGCGGCTTCAGAGGCCGTCTCGGCGGGAGCACAGCAATACAGGGAGGCGAGGCGTGCGGCGTGGACGCCGTCGGACAGCTCCTGCTTCCATACGGGAATGGACTTCATCATGGAATCTTCCTCCTGACAGACAGATACTTTTTTGTTTCGTGTGGGCGATACAGCCCGCTTCTAATCCTATAGTAAAGGATTTGTCCGGAAAAAACCATGTGTTATTGTTGCATCTCAATGAAAAGTTGCAAAAAATCCCCGCCGAGGCTGTCCGGCGGGGATGCAAAATAAAAATCTCGGATAAATTACAACTGAGACAAAAGTTTTTTCAAAACCGGAAAAGCATTGTATAACTGCGCCAAAACTTCCCGCTGCCGCGTCCCGGCGGGGGAGCGGGCCGCGATATGGAGAAACCTTACTGCGGCGGGCAGTGCAAAAGAAAAGGCCGCGATCCACTTTTCCAGCGGAGCGCGGCCTTCTTATTAAGGGAAGAAAATTATGATGTCAGGCGGAAGACGAGGGAGCAGCGCCCTCCGGCCCGGGAACACAGGGAAAAATTACTGCATCAGGCTGCAGACGGCCTCGGCGTAAGCGGCGGGGTCATCCACGGGCAGGCCCTCGATGAGCTGTGCCTGTGCGTAGAGCAGAGCGCTGTACTTCTTGAGCTTCTCAGTATCGCCAGCCTCCTGTGCGGCTTTCAGCACAGCGAAGACGGGGTGGTTGACGTTCAGCTCCAGCACCTTGTCGCTCTTGACGCCCTCACTGCCGGGCTGCTTGGACAGCACCTTCTCCATCTCGATGGACAGCGGGCCGTCGGCGGACAGGCAGACGGGGTGGTCCTTCAGGCGGGTGGAGACTTTGACCTCCTTGACCTTGCCATCCAGAGCGTCCTTCATGGCGTCAAACAGAGCCTTGTTGGCGGTGGTAGCCTCTTCGGCGGCCTTCTTCTCGTCCTCGGTCTCAAGGCCCAGATCACCGCTGTTGACGTTCTTGAACTCGACGGTGCCGTCCTTGCCCTCGGCATCCTTGCGGGGATAGGTGCGCATGATCTGCAGGCAGAACTCATCCACATCCTCGGTCAGGAGCAGGACGTCATAGCCCTTGTCCATGACCAGCTCAGCGGCAGGCAGCTTTGCCAGACGGTCGGTGGAGTCGCCGGCGGCGAAGTAGATGTACTTCTGCTCGGCGGGCATCTTGTCCACGTACTCCTGCAGAGTGACCATCTTCTGCTCCTTGGCAGACCAGAACAGCAGCAGGTCGCGCAGCAGCTCGGCGTGCATCCCGTAGTCGGAGTATGCGCCGAACTTCAGCTGACGGCCAAACTCCTTCCAGAAGCTCTCGTACTTCTCGCGGTCGTTGGCCAGCATGGCGTGGAGCTCGTTCTTGATCTTCTTTTCCAGAGCGTTGTGGATGAGCTTGAGCTGATTGTCCTTCTGCAGCATCTCACGGCTGATGTTCAGGCTCAGATCCTGGCTGTCCACGATGCCCTTGACGAAGCTGAAGTAGTCGGGCAGCAGGTCGGCACACTTCTCCATGATGAGGACGCCGGATGCGTACAGAGCCAGACCCTTTTCGTAGTCCTTGGTGTAGAAGTCATAGGGGCGGTGGCTGGGCACGAAGAGCAGGGCGTTATAGTTTGCAGTACCCTCGGTGCGGCTCACGATGACGCGGGCGGGGTCGGCGTAGTCGCTGAACTTATCCTTGTAGAAGTTTGCATACTCCTCGTCGGTGACTTCGCTCTTCTGCTTCTTCCAGATAGGCACCATGCTGTTCAGAGTTTCCAGCTCGGTGTAGGTCTCCCACTCGGGCTTGTAGTCGTCGGGCTTGGGGTCGGGTTCGGGCTTCTGACGGCTCTTCTCCCGTTCCATCTGGATGGGGTAGCGCACATAGTCGCTGTACTTCTTGACGATGGCCACGATGCCGTACTCGTCGAGGAAGTTATCGTAGTTGTCGGTCTCCGTGTCGGGCTTGATGTGGAGGATGATGTCGGTACCGGCAGTCTCCTTCTCAGCAGGCTCAAGCTCATAGCCGTCAGCACCGCTGGACTCCCACTGCCAGGCCTCGTCGGAGCCGTAAGCCTTGGAGATGACCGTCACTTTGTCGGCCACCATGAAGGCAGAGTAGAAGCCGACACCGAACTGACCGATGATGTCAATGTTCTCGTCCTGGTTGTCCTTCTTGAAGTCGAGGGAGCCGGAGTGGGCGATGGTGCCGAGGTTCTGCTCCAGCTCTTCCCGGGTCATGCCGATGCCGTTATCGGAGATGGTCAGGGTGCGGCTGTCCTTGTCGCGGGTGAGCAGGATGCGGAAATCGCCTTTGTTCATGCCGACGGAAGTGTCGGTCAGGCTCTTATAATACAGCTTGTCGATGGCGTCCGAAGCGTTGGAGATCAGCTCGCGCAGGAAAATTTCCTTGTTGGTGTAGATGGAGTTGATCATCATGTCCATCAGCTTTTTGCTCTCGGCCTGAAATTCTTTTTTCGCCATAATACAAAACCTCTTTTTATCAGATTTTAGCGTCCCGGCGGCGGAACTGCCCGGGCGCGTGTCGCATCAGGATCTGCCTGTGGAGAGTGCCGGCACACGGAGCGGAAAACCACTCGTGAAAACTTAGCACTCACAACTTTCGAGTGCTAATATACACCGCTGAGAAACAAAAATCAAGGGGTTTCATAAAAAGTTCAAAAAACTTTCCTTTTGGGGCCGAAGCTGCCTTTACTTTCCCGCGCCAAAGCCGTATAATGGGCCGGAATGACAGACCTGTCTATAAGGAGGATGAGAGATGCAGCAGATAGAGCTGGAACTTGCAGGCGGCGGTGTGCTGACGGTTTCCCTGCGGGCGTCGCTGGACGCCATGCCCGCCGTGAAGCAGCGGCCTTTGGTGCTGGTGGTGCCGGGCGGCGGCTACAACCATGTCAGCCCCCGGGAGGGCGACCCGGTGGCCCTGCAGTTTGCGGCGGCGGGTTATCACACCGCCGTGCTGACCTACAGCGTGGGGGAGGGGGCGCAGAACTACCGGCCTCTCCGACAGCTGAACGAAGCGCTGGCTCTGCTGCGGCAGAATGCGGGAGAGTGGCACATCCTGCCGGATAAGATCGCCGTCTGCGGCTTCTCGGCGGGCGGACATCTGGCCCTGTCCGGCGCGGTGCTGGACATTCCGGGCGAGACGGCCCAGCAGAGGCCCAATGCAGTGATCCTGGGCTACCCGGTCGTCACGGCAGGGGAGTTTGCCCACCGGGGCAGCTTCGTCCAGCTGGCGGGCAGCGAGGATGCTGCCGCACAGCAGGCGTTCACCTTGGAGGATAAGGTGACCTCCGACACACCGCCGGTCTTCGTCTGGCATACCATGGAGGATAAGACCGTTCCGGTGGAGAACACACTTCTCCTGCTGGCCGCCCTGCGGAGGGCGGGCGTGCCGTGCGAGGCGCATCTGTTCGAGAAGGGCGCTCACGGCACCAGCATCAGTACCGCCGAAGTGGATGCCGCCGACCCTCACCGCGCCCATTGGGTGGCTCTCTGCCTCGAGTGGCTGGGGGAGACGTTGGGGTTCAAATTGAGTTAAATTTAGACATTCCTACAAAAAATTCATAAATTTATGGTTGACCTGCCCAAGATTTGAGCGTATACTGGTCAGCGGAAACAAACGAGGAAGAAGGAAACATACATGGAAAAGAAGATCTCGGTCAAAGACCTGCTGATGCAGGCATTCCTGACGGGCTGGGAGCTCTCCGACAAGAGCATCGCTCAGGACGAATATCTGCAGAGCGCCATTCAGGTCATCGAAGTGCTGCAGGTGGAGCCGGAAAACGTCTACGCGGAAGAGGGCCTCGGCCTGACCGACGGCGACGAGGTAGACCATCTGGACGACCTGCTCCGGGCCGACGGCCAGTGGCTGTATTACGGCGTGGAGGCGGAGAATTTCTTCCTCATCCAGTGGTACCCGGACGAAGCATCTGCCAAAGCAAAACTGGCACAGCTCGAGGAGCTGGGCGACGGCAAGCAGTACCTCGTGGACCTGGACCTCAAGCGCACAAACCCCACCGAGGCCGAGAATTTCGGCAATTCCAACCCGGTGCAGCTGCGGTCTTGATCGGTTTAACCTCTTTATGAAAGGGAACTTTTCAATGCAGCTTTCTGATACGGAGCGTCAGTGCCTCACCACCATTCTGGCCCAATATGACCAGCACCCCGAAGTGCAGCGGATGCGGGAATTTATCCAGCACGGCGATGTGACCACCTACCAGCACTGCAAGAATGTGGTGCTGGTGAGCTTCTGGCTCAACCGCCGCTTCCATCTGGGCGCGGATGAGACGTCGCTGGCCGTGGGGGCTTTTCTCCATGACTTCTATCTCTACGACTGGCACAAGCGCAGTTCCTTCCGGGGTCTGCGCCGCCTGTTCGAGATGCACGGCTTTGCCCATCCCGGCTCTGCCTGCGTCAATGCCGAGCGTTGCTTCGCCATCACCAGGAAAGAGCAAAACATCATTTCGAGCCATATGTGGCCCCTGACCTTCCGCCATGTCCCCACCTGCCGGGAGGCGGTCATCGTCTGCCTGGCCGACAAATACTGCGCCGTGCTGGAAAGTATGTTCCAGCGCACCCGGGTGGCCGATACCGATGCCGGGGAGAACGAGTGGTAAAGGCTTTGCCTGATACGAAAATGAGCTGCTGTACGTAACGTGCAGCAGCTCATTTTTTATAATTTCTTGTACCCCACAGGCTCGTCGGCTTTGGCGCGGCGCTCCATCAGGTAGGTGTCCAGCCAGCGGCCATGACAGTCCCGGGCGATGCGCTCCCGCCGCCCCACCACCCGGAAGCCGCACTTCGTGTGGAGGCCGAGGCTGGCGGTGTTGTCCTGCAAAACGGTGGAGTGTAAGGTCCAGTAGCCCTCTTTTTCCGACTCTTCGCAGAGGGCCGTCAGCAGGCGGGAGCCGAGGCCCCGGCCCCGGAACTTCTCGCCGACGTAGATGCTCACCTCGGCCACGCCCCGGTAGCACCAGCGGGGGTCTACCCGCCGCAGTGCGGCCCAACCGGCCAGCTCGCCGCCGTCCAGAATGACGAGGCGGCATTCTTTGATGTGAAAGGCATCCCACGCCGTGTAGGGCGGGCAGGTGGTCTGGAAGGTGGCGTGCTCCGTGGCGATGCCCTCTGAATAGATCTCGGACACAGCATTCCAGTCTTCCGGCTCCATGGGCCGGATGGTGATATTGCTCATGATATTCTTCCCCGGCAGAGCGCCCCAATGCGCCCTGCATCATTCCTCTTATCTCAGTATAGCAGATGCAGCCCGTCCGCGCAATGGCCGCTTATTCCAGCCCCGGCAGGGTGTCCAGCACCGGGATGCCCAAGCTGTGCAGGAAGGCTTTCTTTCCCTCGATGGAGGGGACGACGTCCAGCTCCGAGGGAGCGTGGGCGTCGCAGCCCATGATGGCCTTGACGGGGTACTCCGCCGCGATGCGCCAGAACTCGTCCCGGGTGTAGCCCAGAGAGCCGTCGGGACGGTTCTGCAAAGTCAGTCCGGCCATGTTGTACTCGAGGGGGATGTCCAGCCGCGCCGCTGTGGCACAGATGTCCCGGCAGGCTTTCTCGGCGTCGGCGTCGAAGGCCGTCACCCGGTTCAAAAAGAGGTCGGGGTGGGCCAGATACCGGTAAAGCCCCGTTTCCAGCGCTTCCACCACCTGTTCGGCATACCGCCTGCCGTGGGCGGTGGAGGTGCTGCCGCCGAAGCGGCTGGCCTTGGCGTCCTGCTCGTCGGTGGTGTCGTAGTGACAGCCGAGGATGAGATATTCGATGCCCAGCCGCTCCATCTCTTCCTTGAGCCAGCCCAGATAGGCCGGGAAATACTCCGCCTCGAGGCCGATGCGGATGTGGAGTTTGTCGGCATATTTCTCCCGCAGCCCGCGCAGGGTCAGGACGTAATCGTCCAGCTGGGAGGGCAGCATCCGGATGCGGCTGACGAAGCCCGGCGTCGCGTAGGCCCAGGGGGTGTGGTCAGAAAACCCCAGCACCTTGAAGCCGCAGCGCAGGGCCGTGAGGATGTATTCCTCCTCGGTGCCTTCGGCGTGGCCGCAGCGGGTGGTGTGGGTGTGGTAATTGGTCAGCATGACAAGGCTCCCTCCTGGGCAGAAATTTTTTGACAATCATCACCATTGTGATACAATAGAGTAAATACCCGTTCAGGGCAGGGACTATTATAGACCTCTTTGCCGAAAAATGCAATGAAGGCTGCTCTGAAAAAGGAGAAATGAAGATGGATTGGAAACGAATCGCTGCCTCTGCGCTGATGCTTGGTGTCCTCGCCGTCCCGGCTTCAGCAGCCAGCATCACCCCCCAGACCACCATGAAGGAGATACGCGACGACCCCGACATCAAGGCCAGCGGCCTCTATACATACACCTATGTGTGGGAGCGGGACTGCGAAATTTTCTCCACCAGCCGCGACGACGAGACGCTGACCGAGGTGGTCGGCAAGACCTCCGCCGAAGCCTGCGCAGCGGGCCTCAACTATCTGGCTCAGGTCTACCACGACGGCACCCGGGTGACCTATCCGCTCTATTCGGAAGAGGAGATCGCCGCCGTGCCTGCCCGCGCTCATGCGGAGCTGTATTACTGCCCGGCCCAACAGCCGGGAGCCAAGTTTGCCATCGTGCTGTCGGGCAACTCGCTCTACTACAGCGGCGAGCTGCGGGGCGGCGTGTCCACGGCGTGGGAGCTGCATGAGCAGGGCTATGCCGTCTTCTCGCTGCGCTACCGCATCGGATGGGAGGCCGGGGACGACGCTCCGCTGGAAGACCTGGCCCGGGCCATCCGCTTCGTGATGGACAATGCCGACACCTTCGGCGTCTCTACGGAAGACTATGCCCTGCTGGGCTACTCCTCCGGCGGACAGATCGCAGGCGTCTTCGGCAATGAGGAAAAGGGCTGGGGCCGCTACGGTGTGCCGAAGCCCGGCGTATTGCTGCTGGCCTACCCCATCAACAACTTCTTTGGGGCAAAGCCTGCCTACCATCTCCTGATGGATACCGACCGGCTGGAAAGACGCTACTATTCCTACACCGTCTCGAAGCTGGTGACGCCGGACTATCCGCCCACCTTCCTGTGGTACGGCAGGAATGACCTCATGCTGAAAGCCTTCGTCTACCCCCTGCAGGGGCCGACCCTTGCAAAGGCACTGGAAGCCAGCGGCGTCCCCAACCGGGTGGAAGTTTACGACAACGCCAAACACGGCATCGGCATCGGCGTGGGAACGGACGCCGAGGACTGGGTGGAACGTGCTGCCGAGTTCTGGCAGAGCGTTTCGGAATAACAGGAGGAAAAGATTATGTACGACTGGAATGGATCGATCCGCAGCCTGAATGTGGGCCTGCCCGACGACATCGCCCGGCTGAAAGCGGCCGGATATTATCAGGAGGCCATCGCCCGCATCGACCGGCTGCTGGCCGAGGACTGGACAAAAACTCAGAACGGCCCGGCGTCCAACGGCATCGCCCCGCCGGAGGGGTATGTCCCGCCCGAGAACCCCACGCCCCACGGTGTGGACGCCCTGCGGGAGGCCCTGACCGTCCAGAAGGAGATCATGCGCCGGCTGCCCGGGGAATACTGCTGGACGGAAGCTGAGGCCATCGCCCGGATGCAGGAGCGGGTCAAGGACTTCACCGCAGAGGAATTTAAGAAGCTCGACTGGGAGGGTCGGATGGACTGGAGGTTCGTGGAAGGGGAGAAGCGGTATCAGGCCCGGTTCGCCGAGACGCTGCTGGCTACCCACGCCGACCTCGCCGCCCGGAAGCTGACGCCGGACGCCCCCAACAACAAGAACGAAGAGCGCCACCGCCTCCACGAGAAGATGGAGCGGGAGGGGAGCGCCAGCGCCGACATCACCCTCCGCACCAGCATCCGGATGTCCGACGAAGCCTTCGCCGCCGCGCTGGAAAAGGCGAAAGCCGAGGGCAGAGACGCCGTCCACGTCCGGGCATGGCTGGCTCTGCCTGCCGCCTGCCCGTCCCAGAGCCATATCACGCTGGACCGCTTCACCGAGACGCCCGGCCATATCGCCGCCGAGGACGCGCCCCAGCGCACCGTCTGCTGGGAGGCCGACTTGACCGAGAACCGCACCTTCGGGGCCGAGTACAGCTACCGGGAGACGGCAGTCTATGCCGACCCGCTTTCCTTCACGCCCGACGCGGAGCAGCCCGATCTCTACACCGGCGAGGAAGCGCCCCACATCGTCTTTACGCCCTACCTGCGGGCGCTGGCGGCTCAGCTCACCGAGGGCATCACCAGCCCGGCGGAGAAGGCTAAGCGCATCTACGATTATGTCACCCTGAATGTCCGGTATCACTTCCAGCCATCCTATTTCGTCCATGAGTCCATCGCCGAGAACTGCGCCCGCAGCCGCCGGGGAGACTGCGGCATCATGGCGCTGACCTTCATCACCCTCTGCCGCATCGCGGGCATCCCGGCCCGGTGGGAGAGCGGCTTTGCAGTGGCCCCGGGGGACGCGGGCTGTCACGACTGGGCGCGGTTCTACGTCGCCCCCAAGGGCTGGATGTATGCCGACTGCTCCTACGGTGCCTCCATGGCCCGCCGGGGCGATGAAGTGCTCCGCCGCCACTATTTCGGCAGTCTGGATACGGGCCGCATGGTGGCAAACAGCGCCTTTGAAGCGCCCTTCGACCCGCCGATGCTGGGTTTCCGCAGCGACCCCTACGACAACCAGAGCGGCGAGATGGAGGCCGACGGCGTGGGCCTGTACGGTGACGATACCGTGACCACCAAAGAAGTTTTGAAGTTTGAGGAAGTAGAATAAATGGAATTTCTCGCAATGCTGTATACCGTCCTGCTGGTGGCCATCTGCCTGATGATGGCGCTGCTGCTCTTCCGCAGCGGACGCCCCACCGGCGGGCTGGACGAAGCCGACTGCGAAGAGCTGAAAGACTGGCTCGAAGAGCAGCTGGCCGCTCAGGCCAGAGAGTTCAACGCCCGTCAGGACGCCATCGCCCAGCAGAACTACGCCGCCATCCGCAGCGTCAGCGAGACGCTGCAGACGGCTGTGCAGAGCATGAGCACCACCCTCGGTCAGGGGCAGGACAGCCAGCAGCGCATCCTGGAGCGGCGTCTGCAGAGCCTCGAGCAGGCCAACAACCAGCAGATGGAGCAGCTGCGCCGCGCCATGGTCGAGAGCATGACGGCATTGCAGGCTGAGAACACCCGCAAGCTGGACGAGATACGCCACACGGTGGACGAGCAGCTTCAGGACGCTTTGCAGAAGCGGGTGACGGAAAGCTTCAAGGCCGTCAACCAGCAGCTCGAGCAGGTGTACAAGGGCCTTGGCGAGATGCAGTCCCTCGCCGCCGACGTGGGCGGCCTGAAGCAGGTGCTCTCGGGCGTCAAGACCCGCGGCATCCTCGGCGAGATCCAGCTGGGCGCGATCCTGGAAGAGATCCTCGCCCCGGAGCAGTATGACACCAACGTCGCCACCATCCCGGGCAGCACCCAGCGGGTGGAATACGCCATCCGGATGCCGGGTGCCGACGGCGGCAGCGTCTGGCTCCCCATCGACTCCAAGTTCCCCGGTGACACCTACGCCCACTTACAGGACGCCTACGCTTCCGGCGACGCGCAGGCCGTGGAGGATGCCCGCCACGCCCTCGAGCTGGTGCTCCGCAGCGAGGCCAGAGACATCCGGGAAAAGTACGTCGAGCCGCCCTATACCACGGCGTTCGGCATCCTGTTCCTGCCCTTTGAGGGCCTGTATGCCGAGGTGGTGAACGCGGGGCTGCTGGAGGTCTTGCAGCGGGACTATCAGGTCAACGTGGCAGGCCCCAGCACCATGGCAGCCCTGCTGAACAGCCTGCAGATGGGCTTCAAGACCCTCGCCATCCAGAAGCGCTCCGGCGAGGTCTGGCAGCTGCTGGGCGCGGTGAAGACGGAGTTCGACAAGTTCGGGCAGGGCCTCGCCAAGATGCAGCAGCGTCTGCGCCAGACCGACGAAGAGCTGGACCAGCTCATCGGCGTCCGCAGCCGGGCCATCAGCCGGAAGCTGCGCAGCGTCCAGAGCCTCGACGAGGCCAGCGCCAGCGCCCTGCTCGAGATAGACGATATGAACGAGCTGCCGAAAGCACTCTCTGAGACCAGCGAGACATCTGGCAAAGTGGGAGAATATTGACGTAGTGACGGTCAAAAATGCACTTTGCCAGGGTGGCAAACTGGCCTGAGCTGGCAAACTGACCACTTTGCCAGATATGAGCACTTTGCCAAGTTGGCAAAGTGGGGAAATATAACGTATCTGTATTATTATTTTGTCACTTTGCCACATAATCTACCGCAGTAGAACGTCATTCGGCCATCCGGCCTGATAAATAGTTGACGAAGGCGGCAGACTGTGCTATACTGAGAACGATTGCTAAAATAATTGCCAGCCATGGCAGACCATACACACCAATAACAGAGAGGAAATGTGCTTATGAGCGTAAAGAACATCAGCAGCGCCATTCTGGGCGTGGGCGTGGACGATACCACTATCGATTTGTTTGAGAGCCAGTACCCGGTCCCTACCGGCGTCAGCTACAACTCTTACGTCATCCGGGATGAGAAGATCGCCATCCTCGACACCGTGGACGACCGCGCTACCGACGAGTGGCTGGCAAACGTCACCGAGGCACTGGCAGGGGAGAAGCCCGCCTACCTCGTCGTCCACCACATGGAGCCTGACCACGGCGCGAATGTGGCCCGCCTCGCCGCCCTCTACCCCGAGATGCAGGTGGTGGGCAACGCCAAGACTTTCCAGTATATGGAGCAGTTCTTCGGCGCAGAGGCCATCGCCAAGGAGCGCCGCGTCGTCGTGAAGGACGGCGAGAGCCTTTCGCTGGGCGCCCACACCCTGACCTTCGTGTTCGCACCCATGGTCCACTGGCCCGAGGTCATGGTGAGCTATGAGTCCACCGAAAAAGTCCTCTTCTCCGCCGACGGCTTTGGCCGCTTCGGCGCGGTGGCAAAGTTCGACGAGAAGGCCGACTGGGCCAGCGAGGCCCGCCGCTACTACCTGAACATCGTGGGCAAGTACGGCCCACAGGTGCAGGCTCTGCTGAAAAAGGCCGCTGCGCTGGACATCAAGACCATCTGCCCGCTCCACGGCCCCGTCCTCACCGGCGACCTTGGCAAGTACCTGAACTACTACGATCTGTGGTCCAGCTACAAGGCCGAAGAGCCGGAGAAGGTACTGGTCGCCAGCGCCTCCATCCACGGCCACACCCGCGCCGCCGCCCACATTCTGGCCGAGAAGCTCCGCGCCAAGGGTGCCAAGGTGGTGGAGATGGATCTGACCCGCACCGACGTCTCCTACGCCGTCACCGAAGCCTTCCGCTGCGGCAAGACCGTTCTGGCCTGCGCCACCTATGACGGCTTCCTCTTCCCGCCGATGGAGAACCTGCTGGCCCACCTCAAGACCAAGGCATTCCAGAGCCGCACCATCGCCCTGATGGAGAACGGCACCTGGGCGCCTATGGCTGCAAAGCTCATGCGCGCCGAGCTGGACGGCATGAAGAACATCACCGTCTGCGACACCGTCGTGACCCTCCGCTCTGCTTCCAACGCCGCCGCTGAGGCGCAGATGGACGCGATGGTGGATGAGCTGCTGAGTAAGTAAAAACGAGTAGAAACAGGAAATCCCCCACTTTCGTGGGGGATTTTCTTGTTTTCTGTCAGTGTTTATGATACACTGATACTGCCGCCGCAAGGCGGTAAGGCACTGTACATACGGCAGGCGGTTTGGTCTCTCACTTCCGAAAGGGGGTGAGAAGATGCCGATTACTTTGACGTTTCACTTGTTTGGACTCACGTTCACACTGCGAATCAAAAAGTAAAACCGCCACCTCTGCCAAGGTGACGGTTTCGGAAAAAGAAATCTAAACCATTGAAGAGGCCAAACCGCTTGTCACAGTGCCTTTTCTATCGTTATTATAGCGCATTGCCGGGCAGCTGTCAAGAAACCCGGCAGTGCGTTTTTTGCTCAGGAGGCGCGCGTCTTTCGGCCAAGCGCCGCCGCGCCGGTCAGCGCCACGAGGACGCCCAGCACGGCAAGGCCCGCACCGGCCTGCCCGAAGGCGTCGCCCACCGCGCCCACGAAAGGGCTGGCGGGTATCATGAGCAGGCTGTAGACCATGCTGTCCACGCTGATGAGGGTGGCACGCTGGTCGCTGGGGATGATGTCGTTGAGCTTCTGGTCCTCGTGCAGGAGGTAGGCGTCGATGACGCCCTGCACCAGCATACAGCCGAAGATGCAACCCAGCGCCGGGGCGGCACCCACCAGCGCGCAGCCCCCGCCGCAGAGCAGGGCGCAGACGGCGTAAAACCGCCGCAGGCTCTTCGGATGGAGCCGCCGGGCCGCTTCAACGCCCAGCATGGAGGCAAGCCCGCTCAGCAGCATTGGCACGAACAGCAGAGCTGTGGGCCAGCCCAGCTCGATGAGCCGCTGCTGGACGAACATCTTGGTCAGGTAGCTGGGGATGCAGAGGACAGCGGCAGAGACGATGAGCTTTGCCGCCAGCGGGGTGGCGCGAAGAGCGGTGATGCTGTCCCGCACCAGCCGCGCGAGCTGGCCGGGCAGGTCGCGGAAGGTCTGCTTCTCCCGGCGGGCCTGCGTCTCGGTGACGATGGGCTCGGTCATCAGGGCGGTGGCGGCAGCGGCAGTGCCTTCAAAGGCGGCGCTCAGCAGGTAGAAACCGGAAAAGCGGAGAAACCGTTCCAGCGTGCTGGCGAGGGACCCCACAGCCGTGGCCAGCATGGAGAGCTGGGAGCAGTTGGCGGAGACCCGGAGGTAGTCGTCTGTCCGTCCGCACTGCTTGAGGCTGTCGTAAGTCAGGGCCGAGGCGGTGCCGGAGAACATGGCGTTGGCCAGTGCGCTCAGCGCCATCGCCAGGCAGATGAAAAACAGGTCCGGCGCAAAGGCCATCAGGAGGTTGGAGAGCACCATGCAGACCCCGCCGGCCACGAGTGTCTTCCTGCGGCCCAGCAGGTCCGCCGCCATGCCGCTCGGCACCTCGAAGGTGAGGCTGACCATGTGGAACACGCTCTCGGCAACGCCGATCTCCCACAGCGAGAAGCCCCGCGCGGCCAGCAGCGCCACCCACACGGCGTCGGTGATGCGCAGGCCGGAGAAGAAGTTGTTGGTATAGATGCAGGCAAGCTGCTTTTTCAAGTTCATGGGGAACACCCTTTCTATTATTATGGATAGAAATGTGTATCCTTTTTATATATTTCTGCGCAAAACAAAAGCGCCCCATAGCAAAGCTGCGGGGCGCATAGATCATGCTCCACGCTCTGCTGAAAGGTATAAAAGGGTACACTTCGAGCCGGAAAAGCTTAGGGGTTTCCTTTTTTGAAGAAAACGCAGCCGTTCCAACCCATCGCAGGTGTACCCTCCTTTCAGTAAAGCGCTGAGTTCAGCATACCATGATAACGACTGAAAAGCAAGAAAAATGCGGATATTCCTTAAAATCTGCCCGCTGTGCTTGCAAACCGCCCCAAAATGTGATAAGATGATTCTCGGTTATCAAAATGACCACGACCTGAATACTCCAAACGCAGCGACGGAAAGAGTAGGCAGGCGCACCGCAGCAAAGAGAGAAGCTTCACCGGCTGAGAGGGCTTCCGCGCGGACGCAGGCTGAAGTTCGCTCCCGAGCGGTCGGCCTGAACGACAGTAGGGCCGGACGGTGCGCCCCGTTACGGCGTTTTGAGCGCCGCGCGGCTTGCGAAAGAGCCGGGCGGAAACCGGGTGGTACCGCGGAGCTGTGAATTTTATGAGCTTCGTCCCTTTTGCCGGGCCTTTCAGGAGGCCGGGGCAGGGGACGGAGCTTTTTTGCTGTCCGCTGAACAACACGAATGAGAAGGAGAGAACATCCATGCAAGCAATGATCGACGAGCTGGCAAAGCAGGCCGAAGAGAGCCTGGGCCAGGTCTCTTCCAAAGAAACGCTGGCAACTTTCTGGCAGGAATATCTGAGCAAGAACGGCAAGATCCCTGCCCTGATGAAGAATCTGCGCTCTGTCGCCCCCGAGGAGCGGCCGGCCATGGGCAAGATCATCAACGAACTGAAGGCCAAGGTGCAGGCCGAGTATGATGCCGCTGCCGACAAGGTGAAGCAGGCTGAGCTTGCTGCCCGCAACGCCGCCGAGACGGTGGACATCACCCTGCCCGCCAAGACCCGCGCCGTGGGCGGTCTGCACCCCCTGACCCTCGTCACCAACCAGATCATCGACGTCTTCTCGGGCATGGGCTTTGCTGTGGCAGACGCCCCCGAGATCGAGGACGACGACCACAACTTCACCCGCCTGAACGTCCCGAAGGACCATCCCGCCCGCGATATGCAGGACACCTTCTACCTGTCCGATGAGTTCCTGCTCCGCACCCAGACTTCCGGCGGCCAGATCCGCACCATGGACAGCCAGAAACCTCCCATCAAGGTGCTCATCCCGGGCCGCGTCTTCCGCTCTGACTCCGACGCTACCCACAGCCCCATGTTCCACCAGATGGAAGGTCTGGTCGTGGATAAGGGCATCACGCTGGGCGACCTGCAGGGCGCTCTGAACACCTTCGTGCAGAAGATGTTCGGTGCCGACACCCGCACCCGCCTGCGTCCCTCCTACTTCCCCTTCACGGAGCCCAGCGTCGAGGTGGATGTGAGCTGCTTCGAGTGCCACGGCAAGGGCTGCCCCCTGTGCAAGCACACCGGCTGGATTGAGGTGCTGGGCGGCGGCGTCGTCAACCGCAAAGTCCTCGAGAACTGCAACATCGACCCGGATGAGTACTCCGGCTTCGCCTTCGGCATCGGCATCGAGCGCATCGCCATGCTGAAGTACGGCATCAACAACATCGGCCTGATGTTTGAGAACAACCTGCAGTTCCTCAAGCAGTTCCACGAATAAGAGGGGAGAGAGCAAACAATGAAAGTACCTTTCAGTTGGTTAAAAGAATTCGTCGATATTGACGTTACCGCACAGGAGCTTGAAGAAAAGCTTTTCTCCTGCGGCTTTGAAGTCGAGGAACTCATCCCGCTGGACGCCGGCATCAGCAAGGTCGTCGTGGGCAAGATCGTGGAGATGGAGCCTCAGGAAGGCACCCATCTGACCAAGTGCGTCGTGGACTGCGGCGAGTATGGCCACGACATCCGCATCAGCACCGGTGCGGCGAACATGAAGCTGGGCGACTGCGTGCCTGCCGCCCTGGACGGCTCCACCCTGCCCGGCGGCATCAAGATCAAGGCCCGCAAGATGCAGGGCGTCGAGTCCAACGGCATGCTCTGCTCCGGCGAGGAGCTGGGCCTGAACGATGACCTGTTCCCGGGCTCTGAGGTCTACGGTCTGCTCATCCTGCCAGAGGATTCCGTCCCCGGCACCGACATCGCCCCTGTGGTGGGTCTGGATGACTACATCTTCGACATCTCCATCACCGCAAACCGTCCCGACTGCCAGTCCGTGCTGGGCATCGCCCGCGAGGTGGCCGCCATCCTCGGCAAGCCTCTGCACATGCCCGCCATGGACTACAACACCGTCTGCGACGCCGACGAGCCGATCAGCGTGAAGGTGGAGGCTCCGGACCTCTGCCCCCGCTACATGGCACACTACGTCCGCAATATCCGGATGAGCGAGTCTCCCCGCTGGATGAAGCGCCATCTGGCTCTGTGCGGCCTGCGCTCCATCAGCAATGTGGTCGATATTACTAACCACACCCTGCTGGAGATGGGCCAGCCCATGCACGCCTTCGATTTGAACAAGGTCGCCGGCCGCAGCATCACCGTCCGCCGCGCCGTGGAAGGCGAGAAGATCACCACCCTCGATGAGAAGGAGTTCACCCTGAACCCCAACAATCTGGTCATCTGCGACGCAGAGAAGCCGGTCGCTCTGGCCGGTATCATGGGCGGTGCAAACTCCGGCATGGACGACAACACCACCAGCCTGCTCTTCGAGTGCGCTACCTTCGCCCGCGACTCCGTCCGTAAGACCAGCCGCGCTCTGGGTCAGAACAGCGACTCTTCCGCCCGCTACGAGAAGGGCGTTGACCGCCACTCTCCCGAGCTGGGCCTTGCCCGCGCCCTGCACCTCATCCAGGAGCTGGACTGCGGCGACATTACCACGCTGGAATACGATTTGACCGATGGCCGTCCTCTCGAGCGCAAGCACATCGTCACCACCCCGGCCAAGATCTGCGGCGTGCTGGGCATCACCGTGCCGGACCAGACCATGATCGACATCCTCAAGCGCCTTGAGTTCACCGTGGACGTGCAGGCCGACGGCAGCTGGGACGTCTCTGCACCCCTCTACCGTGAGGATGTGGAGAGCTTCCCCGACCTGGCCGAGGAAGTCATCCGTGAGTACGGCTATGACCACATCGTACCCACCTTCCTGAACACTGCCGCTGTCACCAACGGCGGTCTGAACTATGAGCAGAAGCAGCAGCTCAAGACCAAGCGTCTGCTGGCCGCACAGGGCTTCTATGAGGCTTCCACGCTGGCCTTCTATTCCAATGTCGAGTTCGATATGCTCCATATCCCGGCGGAGGATGAGGCCCGCAAGGCCATCCGCATCCTGAACCCCATCAGCGAGAACCTGTCCGTCATGCGCACCCTGCTGGCTCCGTCCATGCTGAACGTCATCGTGGACAACCTCAAGAAGGGCAACGCTGAGGGCCGTCTGTTCGAGATGGCTCCCGTCTACCTTGCCAAGGAGCTGCCCATCAACGAGCATCCCCACGAGCGCCAGACCCTCTGCATCGGTGCCTTCGGCCCCGAAGAGGACTTCTTCACCGTCAAGGGCGCTCTGGAAGCACTGGCTGAGGGCTTTGACCTGACCTTCACCTATCAGCGTGAGACCACCAGCTGGCTCCACCCCGGCATCAGCGCCGCCGTCTACTGCAACGGCAAGCGTCTGGGCGTCTTCGGCAAGCTGGCCAACGAGATCAACGCGGAGCTGGAGATCGCCAAGGAGCAGAAGGACAGCCAGAACATCTATCTGGGCGAGCTGGACTATGAGGCTCTGATGTCCTGCGTCGAGGGTGAGCTGCGCTATAAGCCGCTGAGCCCCTACGCCGCTGTCAAGCGTGACCTGGCTCTGGTCTGCGACGAGGCTGTGGCCTGCGGCGACATCGAAGAGACCATCAAGAAGGCAAGCCCCCTCATCACGGAGGTCAAGCTGTTCGATATTTATCGCGGCGCAAACCTTGGCGAGGGCAAGAAGAGCATGGCCTTCTCCCTGACCCTCTCTGACCCCGCTGCCGAAGTTTCCAACGAGCAGGTGGAGCGCACCGTCAAGAAGGTGCTGGGCAACCTGAAGTTCAAGCTGGGCATCGAGATCCGCTAAAACTGTTTCACCCGTCCGGAAATGAAGACTGAGAAGCTGCTGCACGGTGTTTTGTGCAGCAGCTTCTTTTTCTTTGCGCCGATTTATGCTATACTTATCTTATATATAAACACAGCAGGAGGATTCAGCGTGGAGGATTACCGCACCATCCGGGGAACAGCCATCGGAGAATACGAAGAGAAGAAGAGCCGCTTCATTGCACAGCTCTCCTTTGCAGACAGCGAGGAGAAGGCCGTGGCCTTCCTCGAGCAGGTGCGCGCGGCCAACCGCACCGCCCGCCACAATGTCTATGCCTACCGCCTGCGGGAGGGGAGCCGGGAGCGCTATTCCGACGACGGCGAACCGGCCAAAACAGCGGGTACGCCTGCCCTGGAGGTCTTGCAGCACAGCGGACTGACCGACCTCATCGTGGTCATCACACGATACTTCGGCGGCGTGCTGCTGGGGACCGGCGGCCTCGTCCGGGCCTACACGACAGCCACGTCCCGCGCACTGGAAGCCGCCGAGGTGGTGACGGTGCGCAGCGTGGTGGCGCTGGATGTGACGGTGGACTACGGCCTCTATGAGCGGGCAGACCTGCTCATCAAGGCGGCGGGCGGCAAGCTGGCCGAACCGGAGTTCACCGATAAAGTCACCCTCCGCTGGCAGATGCCGGAGCATACCGAAGGGCCGCTGCTGACGCAGTTGCAGGAGTTGACAAGAGGCACGGCCAATGTCACCGTGAGCGAGCCGTTCTATGCGGCGTTTTAAGAGCGCTTTACCGGTAGAACCTCTCAGCCTGCTTCGCAGACAGCTCCCCTGGTAGGGGAGCCATTGGCAAGCCGGGCCACTTCCTACTGGACGCCCGAGGTCCGATATGGCGCAAAAGGGCGGGCCTTGCTACAGAGGGCAGCAGCTTCTGGGCAACGCACCTTGTCAAGCTGCCGCTGCCCTGGACAGCGGAGCACTACAGTCCACGAAACAGATAAACTTTGCTCGTTCAGTGGGAACTTGACCGACATGCCAAAGCCTCCCCTCGATAGGGGAGGTGGCTGCGCCAGAGGCGCAGAC
>NZ_JBBNIH010000096.1:0-2494 GCF_040094125.1 Faecalibacterium longum | reverse complement strand
AAGTTGAAATTGAGCACGACCCGGTCATCAAAGACGTAGACCGAGTTGACAAAGGTATCAATGATCTGCCGCTGGTGCTCCATGTCTCTCATGTCACCCTTGCGGAATTTTTCAAACCAGAACCGCATCCATTCGCGGGTCAGAACTGGTTTTTTCAGTTCTTCTTCCAGAATGCTGGTGTTCAGGGCTTCCTTCCGGGCTTCCAGCTCGTCCAGCCGCTGCTTGGTGGTCGGGGTTAGGATACCCTGTTCAATGGCTTCCAGAAGATTTGCCAGCCGCTTCTCTGTATCCCGGAGCTGGTCTTTCAGGACAGGCAGCCGGGTATTCTCCTGCTGCTGGGCTTCCATAATTAAATCTATCAGCTGTTCGATGATTTCATCGCTGAAAATCACCTTGATGGCAGTCTCCACCACGAACCGTTCCAACGGCTCTTTGCGGATGGCTTTCAGATCGCAGTGCGCCTTGCCGTGGCGTTTGGCGTTGCCGCACTTGTAGTAATAGTAGGTGTTTCCCATGTGGCTTGTGCCGCTTTCGCCGCCCATCAGGGTGCCGCACTTGCCGCAGAACAGCTTGGTGGTCAGCAGATAGCTCACATCCCCTTTTGCGGGGCGACCGTGGGCGATCTTGTTCTGCTCGAAACGCTGCTGCACCCGGTTGAACAAGTCCTCGTCCACGATGGCGGGAATGCCGCCCGGTGTCACGATGTCCTTATATCGGTATTCACCGATGTAACGGCGGTTCCGGAAAATTTGGAAGAGGCTGTTCTTCACGAACGGCTTCCCGGTGCGGGTGCGCAGCCCTCGCTCATTCAGGGACGCTGCGATTTTCTCGGCAGGCTCGCCGTTGGCGTACCGGGTGAAGATTTCCTGCACAATGGGAGCCGTCTCCGGGTCGATATGGTACAGCCTGTCCTCCTTGCCAATGGTGAAGCCCAGCGGAACGATACCGCCGTTGTACTTGCACTGGAGGGCGTTTTCGCGCTCACCGCGCGCCACTTTCAGGGCAAGTTCGGCGGAATAATATTCTGCCATGCCGATCAGCATACTCTCCACCATAATGCCTTCAGGCCCCTGCGAGATGGGTTCCATGGCAGACACCAGATGGACACCGTTCTTCTCCAGCTGGTACTTGTAGTTCACGGCATCGTAGCGGTTCCGGGCAAAGCGGTCGAGCTTCCAGACCAGAACCACATCGAAAATTTTCTTTGCGCTGTCCTTAATCATCCTCTGAAAGTCCGGGCGGTCATCCGTCTTGGCAGAGTAGGCACGGTCGATGTAGGTGCCGACCACGGTGATACCGTTCTTCTCGGCGTAGTCCTTGCAGTCGCGCAGCTGCCCTTCAATGGACGCTTCGCGCTGGCTGTCGGAAGAATAGCGGGCGTAGATTACGGCGGTCATGGTTGCACCTCCTTGGTAGCACGTTCGGGTTGCCTTTATAGTATCGAGTCAAGCGCAGCTTGTCAACAATCTGCGAGCAGATTGAAATGTGAAAATTACGAAACGCAGCGAAAAGAGCAAGAATCGTCCCGTGGCCACAAATTTTCAATTCTTGAAAATTCTCGCCACTTCGGGACTGCTTCTTGTTGGGGCGTGCGGAGCCCCAAACCCTGCTGGAAACGAGTACGGCAAACTGGAAGTTATAGTGCTATCTTTTTCCATTTTCTAATCTTAGTTCTAAATGTTCCGAACGGAGCAACCGTGTTAACATGTATAAACTTGTATACTTCCCAGACTGCTGTTTTGGTTGATTCATCGGCCCACTTTCTCATATGTGGCTCGAATAACTCTTCGTCGCTTAATGAGTCAATCATTTCATAAATCGAATTAATATTCTCTCTCAGCATATCTTTCAACTCCTGCAACGACAGATAAGCATATGTATCTGTAAACCATTGATATAATTCGCCAAGCTGATTCCACTTGAAATCATCCGAAGGAGTCTTGACATGAAGACCATTTCTTTCGTCTGATTCCCATTTAAGAACAAGAGTTGTCCAGCCAACCTGGTAAGCAAGATTTTCTGCTGGAGTTCTGTCAACTTCCTCAACTCTCTTATCTTTTAATGATTCCGGAATAATATCAAATTCTGAAATGTACTTTGCAAAACTTTTATTTATCTCGTTCTTAAGTTCATCTTTATTCTCGTATGTTCTCACTAGTCTATCTCCTCAAATTCCGATTTGTTGAACTAAGCCGAGTATATCATACTCTCCAATGAAAGAACACCCCCGATATAGTGAAATTTTGCCATTTTCCTGCGTACGTGCGTACACGCTCCGCAGGGATTCTAAGGGGCTTGACCCCTTAGCACACAGACTTTGGCACAAAGTCTAGTGTGTTACACCTTGCCAGAGGTGTACAGGCTCTCCCCGGTACGCACGTATGCAGCGATTGCCCCCAGTGAGCCATATAGGGGGGCGACCAAGTTCGCACAAAGCGAACTTGATTCCGCAAAGCAAAAGGCAGGATACCACTATCATAGTGATACCCTGCCT
>NZ_JBBNIH010000095.1:0-48142 GCF_040094125.1 Faecalibacterium longum | reverse complement strand
TTTTTATTTCCCGGCGGGGTGCAAATCCCTGTCAACTGTGGTACAATAGAAGCCGGCGGTCAGGGCATCATGATCATCTTCGAGGGTATGGGCAAGGTCTTCCACGGCGAGGCCATCGTGGCCGGCGGCGAGGCTGTCCCCAACAAGGCCAAGCTCTCCACCGAAAACGCCGGCAAGGGCGTCTTCACCGACGACCTGATGAAGGTCGAGGACATCAAGAACGGCTACTGCACCCAGTTCCTCATCAATAAGAACGAGGGTGCAAGCGCCGCAAAGATGCGCGCCTTCGCCGAGTCCAACGGCGACAGTGTCGTCTGCATTGAGGACGATGACGTCATCAACCTCCATGTCCACACCGCCGACCCCGGCAAGATCCTGAGCGAGGCCATCAAGTACGGCTACCTGACCAACTTCAAGATCGAGAATATGCACGAGCAGTTCCTGGCCCGCCAGAAGCAGGGCAAGAGCCTCGAGAAGCAGGCTTCCGCCGAGAAGAAGCCCGACCCCGCCAGCGAGTTCATCTACGCTGCCGTTGACCCCAGCCGCGACTATGGCTTCGTTGCTGTCGCCGCCGGTGAGGGCCTGAAGGCTGTCTTCACCGACCTGGCCGCTGACGCTGTCGTCTCCGGCGGTCAGACCATGAACCCCGCCACCGAGGACATCCTTGCCGCCATCCAGAGCGTCCCGGCCAAGACCGTCTTTGTTCTGCCCAACAACAAGAACATCATCATGGCTGCTGAGCAGGCCCAGAAGCTGGCTGACCGTCAGGTGGTCGTCCTGCCCACCCGTACCGTCCCCATGGGCATCACCGCTCTGCTGAACTTCGACCCCTCTGCCACCGTGGAGGCCAACACCATCAACATGATGTCTGCTGCCGATAAGGTCTCCACCGGCCTCATCACCTACGCCGCCCGCGACAGCGAGTACGACGGCAAGCGCATCAGGAAGGGCGAGATCATGGCCCTGGAGAACGGCAAGATCGTCTCCACCTCCAACGACATCACCAAGGCCACCTATCGTCTGGCCCGCGGTATGTGCAAGAAGGATTCCAGCTTCGTCACCATCATCTCCGGCTGCGACGTCTCCGACGAGGATGCTGAGAAGGTGACCGAGATCGTCAAGGCAAAATGCCCCAACCATGTTGAGGTCAGCCACATCCGCGGCGGTCAGCCGGTCTACTACTATATGATCAGCGTGGAGTAAGCCTCTCCCCTGTTCAAAAACTCAATCGTATAACAAAACGACCTCTGCTTCCGGTCCATCCGGCTGCAGAGGTCGTTTTTTGCTGCAATTTTAGAAGAAGCTCACCTGACTGCTTTCCGGCAGCTCACCCAGAGCGCCCACCTGACGCAGGCGGTCGATGATGCTGCTGCCAACGCCGGAGGCCTGCTGCAGTTCCTCGATGGAGAGATACTCTTCGCCGTGGATGGTCACATTTTCCAGCGCATCGGCGGCGGCACCGCCCAGACCCTTCAAGGAGCAGAAGGGCAGGCGTACCTTGCCGTCCTCCACCACATACTTGGAGCCCCGGCTCTTGCCCAGTTCGATGGGCAGGAACTCGTAGCCGCGCACCAGCATCTCGTTGACCAGCTGGAGCGAGACGAGCACATCTTCATCCTTGGCGTTCTTCTCTTCCTTGAGGCGGCGCTTCACCTCGTTCATGTGGGCGCGGGCCACCGCCGCACCGCCCACAGCGGCTTCATAGTCGATGTCATCGCCGCGGACGGTGAAGTACACCGCATAGAACGCCTGCGGGTGGTAGAGCTTGAACCACATGAGGCGGATGGCCGACATCAGGTAGGCCACCGCATGGGCTTTCGGGAACATATATTTTATCTTGCGGCAGCTCTCGATGTACCAGTCCGGCACATCGTGCTCCCGCATGGCCTCTTCCCAGCCGGGCGCAAAGCCGCCCTTGGCCACCTTGCCCTTACGGACGGCCTCCATAATATCGAAGGCCATCTTCGGCTCGAGGCCCTTGCGCAGCAGATAGAGCATGATACTGTCACGGCAGCCGATGACCTCCGCGATGGTACAGGTGCCGCTGCGGATGAGCTCGTCGGCGTTGCCGGTCCAGACGTCGGTGCCGTGGGACAGGCCCGAGATCTGGATAAGCTCGGAGAAATTCTTGGGACGGGCCTCCACCAGCATACCGCGAACGAAGTTGGTGCCCATCTCAGGGATGCCGAAGGTGCCGGTCTGGCTGTCGATTTGCTCCGGCGTCACACCCAGCTCTTCCGGGCTGGTGAGCAGGCTGTAGACCTTGGGGTCATTCATGGGGATGCTGTCCACGGGGATGCCGGTGTACTCCTCGAAATACTTGTAGAAGGTGGGCATATCGTGGCCCAGCTCGTCCAGCTTGAGCAGGGTGTCGTGGAGGTACTTGAACTCGAAGTGGGTGGTCAGCAGACCGCCCGCCACATCGTCCGCCGGGTGCTGGATGGGGCAGAAGTCGTAGATCTCGTAGGTATCCGGCACGACGACCATGCCGCCGGGATGCTGGCCGGTGGTACGCTTGACGCCGGTGCAGCCCAGCGTCAGGCGGTTTTCTTCCGCGTGGTTGACCGTTCTCCCCCGCTCATCCAGATATTTTTTGACGTAACCGTAGGCCGTCTTGTCCTGAATACCGGAGACGGTGCCGGCCTTGAACACGTTGGCCTTGCCGAACAGCTCCTCCGTGTAGCGGTGGACGTTGGACTGGTACTCACCCGAGAAGTTCAGGTCAATATCAGGCTCCTTGTCGCCGTAGAAACCAAGGAAGGTCTCGAAAGGAATGTCGTGGCCGTCCACCAGCATCCGGGTGCCGCAGTGGGGGCAGTTCTTGTCGGGCAGGTCGAAGCCGTCGTCCACGCTGCCATCGGTGATGAACTCGCTGTACTTGCACTTGGGGCAGCGGTAGTGGGGCGGCAGACTGTTGACCTCCGAGATTCCGGAGAAATGGGCCACAGCTGACGAGCCGACCGAACCACGACTGCCCACCTGATAGCCGCCCGCGTTGGAGTAGGCCACCAGTTTGACCGCGATGACGTACAGGACGGCGTAGCCGTGGCCGCAGATGGAGTCCAACTCTTTTTGCAGGCGCTTCTCCACGATCTCGGGCAGAGGGTCGCCATAGTCCCGCTTGGCGTGTTCCCAGGTCGCATCCCGGAGCTGCTGTTCTGCGCCCTCGATGCTGGGCGGGTAGGTGCCGCGCGGGATGGCGCGGACGTTGCCGTCGATGCTGGCCGCTATCTTGCGGGGATTGGTCACGACGATCTCGTAGGCCTTTTCCTTGGGCAGGTAGCTGAACTGGTTCAGCATATCCTCGGTGGTGCGGTAGAACAGGGGCGGCTGGTTGTCCGCGTCCTTGAAGCCGTTGCCCGCCTGCAGGACAGAACGGTAGATGGCGTCCTCCGGCTCGGTGAAATGGACGTCGCCGGTGGCGATGACGGGCTTGTGCAGGTCTTCGCCCAGCTTGATGACGGTGCGGTTGAAGTCCTTGATGACCTCTTCGCTCTCCACCTTGCCCTCCCGCACCATATAGGCGTTGTTGCCCAGGGGCTGGACCTCCAAAACATCGTAGTACGATGCAATTTTCTTCAGTTCTTCGTAAGAGCGGCCCTCTACGACAGCCCTGTAAAGTTCTCCTGCTTCACAGGCAGAAGTGAGGATAAGGCCGTCCCGATACTTGTTCAGAAGGCTGCGGGGAACGCGGGGCTTCTTGAAAAAGTAGTTGACATGGGCCTCGCTGACGATTTTATAGAGGTTTTTCAGGCCCATCTGGTTGCGTACGAGGATGATGAGGTGATAGTACTTCTTTTTCAGCACCTCGCGGTTTCCGCCGAGGCCGGTGTTGATGCCGCTGACGGCGGTGACCTGCTTTTCCTCCAGATCTTTCAGCATGACGCAGAAGATGCGGCCCAGTGCGGCAGAGTCCTCGCAGGCGCGGTGGGCCTCGTAGGCGGGCAGCTCCAGATGCTTGTTGATGGTCCCCTGCTTGTAGTTGTGGAGGCCGGGGTACATGGCCTGAGCCATGGTCAGGGTATCGATATAGGTCGGCTCAAACTCGATGCCGCTCCGCTTGGCGGCGGCGCGAAGGAACCGGATGTCGAAGGAGTGGGCATTGTGAGCCACAAGGATGCGGCCATCTACAAAGTCGAGGAAGGCTCTCAGCGCCTCGGCCTCGCTGGGGGCGTCAGCCACCATCTCGTTGGTGATGCCGGTCAGCTCGGTGATCTTGGAGGTGATGGCCTTTCCGGGTTTTACGAAGGTATCGAATTCTTCCACCACTTCCCCGTTCCGCACGATGACCGCGCCGATCTCTGTCAGGTACTCCACGCCGGGGTCGAGGCCCGTCGTCTCAGTGTCGAAGACGCAGAACTCACCGTTCAGCGGCTCGTCTTTCACGCCGTAGACACAGGGTATCATGTCATCGACAAAGTAGGCCTCACAGCCGTAGATGAGCTTGAAGTCCGGGTCTGTCTTGTGGATGGCGTCTGCAGCCAGCATAGCCTCGGGGTAGCCCTGACAGACACCGTGGTCGGTGATGGCAATGGCCGGGTGGCCCATCCGGTGGGCCAGCTTGACGATGCCGCCGGGGTCGCAGAAGGCGTCCATGCTGGACAGCTTGGTATGCAGATGCAGCTCCACCCGCTTGACGGGGGCGTTGTCCTCCCGCTTTTTGCGCTCGACAAAGAGGACGTCGTAGGGCCAGACGATATAGTCGTGCTCGTACTTATCGTAGGAGCAGTCGCCGCGCACCACGACCGTCGTACCCTTGGGGATGGACTCCCACTTGGAGCAGTCCTCCCCTTCCTGCGCACGGATCTTCAGGTTGATGGAGCCGGTGTAATCGGTGATGGAGACAGTGTATATCTTGCGGAAGTTGCCCTTCACTTCGGTGAAGAAGACGTCGCCCCAAATCATACACTTGCCGCCCTCGCCGCCCAAATCCTTGAGGGGGGTGAGGTTTTTCGGGGTGAACATCTTGCCGTGGAAGATGGTGACGGGCTTGTCCGTGAGGTCGAGGCCCTCCACCTTGATGGAGGGGGCAGTGTTCTTTTTCTCGAACTTGACGACAGGCGGCGCAATTTTCCGCTCGAGCTTTTCTTCCATCTGGCGCTGTTCGGCTTCGCCCACGCTGCTTTCCAGCGTCACTTTTGGCTTTACGCCGGTGTGGGCGGCGATGCGCTCCGCCAGCAGGCGCTCGAACTGCATCTCCTGCAAAAACTTCGTGCCGTGGCAGACGCCGATGGTGATGTTCTGGCCGGTGATGATGATGCGGCAGCGGTCGAGGAAACCGTTGATGGGGACACCATCCCGTTTCATCTCCTCCATCATTTCCCGCAGACCGGCTTCATCCAGCGTCGCATAGCCGAAAAGATTGTTGATGCGGAGCTCGAAGCCCTCGTAATCCGGTGCCAGCGAGGCCAGCAGCCGGGCGCACAGCCCCTTGTCCAGCGGGGCAGAACTGCGCAGCGTAAAGATGACCTGCCGCTCCTGCCGCAGCATCTGGGCGTGCTCGACGACCACGCGGCCAAAACAGGCCGCAAAGTCCGGGTCCGCCATAAACTGCGGCCATAGCTGGGAAACAAGTGGTGTCACAGTGGTACTCCTTTTCTATCAGATAACAGCACAAACTGCCGCGCCCTGGAGAAGGGCGTGGCAGCAGGTTGTTCTTGAGCTTACAGCTTATAGATCTCCTCCATGAACTGGTCGAGGATATTATCCCCCGTCAGCTTCTTGACGGGGTTGCCGTGGACGAACAGTACTGCCTCGCCCTTTCCGCCGGCAATGCCGATGTCAGCCTCACGGGCCTCGCCGGGACCGTTGACGACACAGCCCATGACAGCCACCTTGATGGACTTTTTGCAACCCTGAAGCCGCCGCTCCACCTCATTTGCGATTTCAGTGCAGGGGTACTGGGTGCGGCCGCAGGTCGGGCAGGTGATAACCTCCGGGCCGGCCACCGGGAAGCCGACAGCGCGCAGGATATTGTAGCCTGCTTCCACTTCCTTCTCAGGGTCAGCAGCCAGCGAGACACGGATGGTGTCGCCGATACCCTCCAGCAGCATCCCACCGATGCCCATGCCGCTCTTGAGCAGGCCCATCTGGTAAGTGCCGGCCTCAGTGACGCCCACATGGAGCGGGTAGTCGGTCACAGCGCTGAGCTGGCGGTATGCCTCCATCATGCGGGGGACGTTGGAATTCTTGATGGAGATGACGATGTTGTTGAAGTCGAACTTTTCCAGCAGGCGGACATGGTACAGAGCGCTCTCCACCATCGCTTCCGGCACAGGTGCGCCGTACTTGGCGAGAATGTGCTTTTCCAGACTGCCGCCGTTGACGCCGATGCGGATGGGGATATTTTTCTGCTGGCAGGCATCCACGACCGCCTTCACGCGGTCATCGTCGCCGATGTTGCCCGGGTTGATGCGGATCTTATCCACGCCCACATCGGCGCAGGCAATGGCAGCCTTGTAGTCGAAGTGGATGTCTGCCACAATGGGGATATTCACGGCGTTCTTGACAGCCTCGATGCACCTGGCGTCTGCCGCACTGGGACAGGTCACGCGCAAAATCTGACAGCCTGCCGCTTCACAGCGCTTTGCCTGCGCCACATTGCCCTCGATGTCTTCCACCGGGACGTTCAGCATGGTCTGCACGGCAATGGGATTCTTGCCGCCGATGGTCACATTTCCGATCTTCACTTCACGTTTCAGCTGCCGCATGGTTTTACCCCTTTCAAATTGCTCCGGTCACGAGCCGGACGATGTCATTGTACGTTGCAAAGAGCATCAGGCCGAACAGCAGCGCAAAGGCTGCGACGGTCAGACTGCTCTGGATTTTTTCCGGCACTGCATGGCCGGTGACTGCCTCGATGAGCAGGAATACGATCTTGCCGCCGTCCAGCGCCGGGAACGGCAGCAGATTGAGGACGCCGAGGTTGATGGTGATGAGCGCCAGCAGCTCAGCCACATCCTCCCAGCCGTAGCTTGCGGCCTGACCGATGGCGGTCACGATGCCCACCGGGCCGGACAGGTCGTTGATGCTCTCGCGGCCCCGCAGAAGGTCGGCCAGCGAAGTATAGATGATGCGTCCATAGTAGATGACGCTGTTGGCCGACTCTTTCAGGACGTTCTGCGGTGTTTTTTTAAGGCCGTAGACTGTGAAGCCCAGTGTCATGTGGGTCTGGCCCTGCTCATCCTGCCAGGTGTCGAACTGGACGTCCGGCAGCTCCACGAGCTTGCCGTCCCGGCGGACGGTGAAGTCTGCGCGGTAGCTCTCGGTGCGCATAAGCTCGTAGAGCATATCGTTGGCCACGAAGCAGTGCCGACCGTTGACGGCCACGATCTCGTCGCCGGCCTGCAGGCCGGTCTGGCCACAGAGGGCGTTGTCCTCCACGGCATAGATGACTTTGCTGGTGATCGGCTCACTGCGCAGTGAGATGAGGAGCAGCAGCACCACGAAGCCCAGCACGAAGTTCATCACCGCGCCTGCCGCCATCACCAGCATCCGCTGCCAGACAGCCGCCTTGTTCAGCGGCTTGCCTGTCCGCTGCGCCAGCACCTCCGGCGGGATGTCCGGGCCGTCATCGTCCCCGCTTCCACCCTCGGCCTGTTCGCTCTCAGGGCTCTCCTCCCCTTCCAGCGCCACAAAGCCGCCTACGGGCAGGAGCCGCAGGGTATACTGCGTGCCTTTGCGATAGGTCTTGATGAGGGTCGGACCCATGCCAATGGAAAACTCGTTGACCTGGACCCCGCAGAGCTTTGCCACTGCAAAATGGCCGAACTCGTGGATAGCGATGACCGCGCCGAAGATGAGCAGCGCAGCAACAAAGGTGATGAAAACTGACATTATTTCTCCTATATTACAGATGTGCTCTCACGAATGCACGGGCCATACGGTCACACTCATACACATCCGCGAGGCTGTAGTCGCCGCCGAAGCTGTCGCTGTCCACGACAGCCTCCACCAGACGGCCGATGTCGAGGAAGCCGATCTTATCCTCAAGGAAGAGCTTGACAGCCTCCTCGTTGGCACCGTTGGCGGCGCAGGGGCCGAGACCGCCCTTCTTGATGGCCTTCTTGCAGGCGGCGAGGCAGCGGAAAGTCTCCTCGTCGGCCACATCGAAGGTCAGCAGTTTGAGGGTGGTGAAGTCCAGCTCCGGCACGACGCCCGGCACACGGGCCGGATAGGTCAGCGCATACTGGATGGGGATGCGCATATCCGGCACACCCAGCTGGGCGATGATGGAGTTGTCGCTGTACTGCACCGCCGAGTGGACGATGCTCTGGCGCTGGACAACGATTTGAATTTTCTCCGGAGGCAGACCGAACAGCCACACAGCCTCAATGAGCTCGAGGCCCTTGTTCATCAAAGTGGCACTGTCGATGGTGATCTTTGCACCCATGTTCCAGTTGGGATGCTTGAGGGCATCGGCCTTGGTCTTGCCCCGCAGCTCTTCGGTCTTCATGCCGAAGAAGGGGCCGCCGGAGGCCGTCAGCAGAATTTTGGTCAGGCTCTTGGCGCTCTCCTTATCCTGCAGGCACTGGAAGATGGCCGAGTGCTCACTGTCCACAGGCAGCAGCTTGACGCCGTGCTTCGCCACGGCCTGAGTGACAAGATGGCCGCCGGTGACAAGGCTTTCCTTGTTGGCGAGGGCGAGGTCATGGCCGCTCTCGATGGCGGCAAGGCTTGCGCCGAGGCCAGCGATGCCCACCACGCTGTTCAGCACCACGTCCGGGCCGTCCATCGCGGCGAGGGTCTTCAGGCCCTCCGGGCCGGTCAGGAGCTTGGGTGCATCGGCGCGGCCTGCCAGCGCAGCCGAAAGCTTTTCGGCACCGGCCTCACTGGTCATGCAAACATATTTCGGGTGGAATTCTTCTATCTGCTGCAAAATTTTATCCGTCTGGCTGTGGGCCGACAGGCCGAACACCTCATACCCTTGAGCACGGATGACATCAAGGCTCTGGGTGCCGATGGAGCCGGTAGAACCCAGCAGCGTGATTTTCTTAGCCATAAAGAATCTACCTCCTGCTGATTTTAATCGTAGAACGCTGCGATGACCACCATCGTGACGAAGGGCGCGATGAACATCACGCTGTCAAAGCGGTCAAGGATGCCGCCGTGGCCCGGGAAGATGGTGCCGTAGTCCTTGATGCCGCACTGGCGCTTGACCACGCTGGCGAACAGGTCGCCGTAGATGCCCAACACCGCAGCCACACAGGCCAGCAGCGCAATGATGACATACATGGATACGCCAATATTGGAGCGGGTGAACTCTTCCATCCGGTCTGCTGCGATGGAGTAGATGACCGTGACCAGCACACCGAATACCATAGTACCCAGCACGCCGCCTACAGCGCCCTCCACCGTCTTTTTGGGGCTGACCACCGGGCAGAGCTTATGCTTGCCAAAGGCGCGGCCCGCGAAGTAGGCGCAGGTATCGCCGCCCCAGGCGAAGCAAAGGATGAGCAGGATGAAGAAGATGGCGTCGTAGCCATATTCCTCCACCGGCAGCATCTCCTTGAGCCGGATGAACGAGTAGAAGCAGAAGATCACGATGCCCGAAAACATGGCGAGGCCGCTGGCTTTCTGGTAGCTGATGACACCGTTGCGCACTACAAGGTAGATGGCATAGAACAGCACCACGAGGAAGGAAGCGGGCATCACCATCGCCCGGCAGACGCTGTAGCTCGACAGCATGATGAGCAGTGTGTAGGGTACCAGAACGGCCAGCAGCGGCCAGTCCTGCTTTTCAAAACCCAGCGCAGAGTAAATTTCATGCAGGGCGATGAGGGTGATGGCCGCGATGACCAGATTGAACACCAGCGTATCGAAGGTGAACAGGACGCCTGCCAGAACGATCAGGCCCACCACGGCTGTGATGATTCGTGTTTTCATAGTTTCATGTTCTCCTTTGTTTCGTCCGGGAGCCGCTCCCCTGCTCTGGCAGGGTCTGCAGCGTCAGCGCCTGAGGAAATACCGGACGCTCTCCGGGGGCCGCGCACGCCGCGCGGCATCTTGCGTATCGTTTGCTGCGCTCAAAGTCCGCCGAAGCGGCGGGAACGCCGGTTGAACTCCATGATGGCGGCATCGAGGTCATCACGGGTGAAATCAGGCCACAGAACGTCCATCTCCACCAGCTCCGAGTAGGCTGCCTGCCAGAGCATGAAGTTGGAGAGCCGCTTTTCTCCGCTGGGGCGGAGGATGAAGTCGGGGTCTTTCTGGCCGGCGGTGTACATTTGGGCCGAAAGAGCCTCTTCCGTGATGTCCTCGGGCTTCATCTCACCCGCAGCCACCTTGGCCGCAAGACTCTGGGCCGCCCGGACGATCTCAGGCCGTCCACCGTAGTTGACGGCGATGTTGATGGTCAGACCGGTCTTGGAAGCCGAGTCGGTCTCCAGCTCGTTCATCAGCTTTTGCAGCTTGGGGTCCAGTGCAGTGCGGTCGCCCATGAAGCAGATGCGGATGTTCCGGTTCTTGTAGTCGAAGCCCTTGATGAGGTACTCGCCGAACAGCCGCATGATAGCACCCACTTCTTCGGCGGGACGCTTCCAATTTTCGGTCGAGAATGCGTAGAAATACACCGACTCCACACCCAGCTCATCGCAGTAGTTCGCAATGTCCTGAAAGACCTGTGCGCCCTTTTTGTGGCCGGCGGTGCGGGGCAGGCCGCGGCTCTTGGCCCAGCGGCCATTGCCGTCCATGATGATGCCGATGGACAGCCCCTTTGCAAAATCCTTTGGATGTTCCATGATCTTATTCCTCTATTTTCAGTCTGGCAAAAAGTGCCGCGCACCTTCTTTCAGCGCACGGCACCTCCCTGCTTGCTTGCAGTCAGAATCAGACGGACATGATCTCCGTCTGCTTTTCTTCCACAGCAGCGTCGATATTCTTCACGTACTTGTCGGTCAGCTTCTGGACGTCCTCTTCCATGGTCTTCTGGGTGTCCTCGGTCAGTTCGCCAGCCTTCTTCATGGCCTTGGCTTTGTCCATAGCGTCGCGGCGGACATTGCGGACAGCGACCTTTGCCTCCTCGCCCATCTTGGAGACTTCCTTGGCCAGCTGCTTGCGGCGCTCCTCGGTAGGAGCCGGGAAGTTCAGACGGATGGTCTGGCCGTCATCAATGGGGTTGATGCCCACATCGCTGGCCAGGATGGCCTTGCTGATGGCGCGCAACAGAGTGCGGTCCCACGGGGTGATGGTCAGAGTGCGGGCCTCGCTGACAGCCACAGAAGCCACCTGCTGGATGGGCGTGGGCGAACCATAGTAATCCACGGTCACCTTGTCCAGAACGCCGGGGTTGGCACGGCCTGCGCGCACGGTCTTCAGCTCGCGCTCCAGATGCTCGACTGCGCTCTTCATCTTGTCTTCGAATGCCTTGGTGTTGCTGCTCATTGTCCTTGTCTCCTGTTTGTTATCAATTCTCACCAGCCGCGAAAAGGCGTCTGGCATATTCTATTGTCGGAAGCGGGGCAGTATGCTCAGCCCTCGTAGACCAGCGTACCCACGTTCTCACCCTGCACAGCGCGGGCGATGTTGTCGGGGTCGGCCAGGTCGAACACGAGGATGGGGAGCTTGTTGTCCCGGCAGAGGGTGGCGGCAGTGCCGTCCATAACAGCCAGACGGTCTTCCAGCACCTTGGTAAAGGTAAGGGTCTCGTACTTCTTGGCATCGGGGTACTTATGGGGGTCCTTGTCATAGACGCCGTCCACCATCGTGGCCTTGAACATGATGTCTGCACTCACCTCAACGGCGCGCAGAGCAGTGGTCGTGTCGGTGGAGAAGAAGGGGTTGCCCGTACCGCCGCCGAAGATGGCGATCTTGCCCTCTTCCATTGCGTGGAGAGCTTCCTTGCGGGTGAAGGCCGGGGCCACCTGCGGCATGGTGATGGAGGTGAACACCTCGGTCGGCACACCCAGCTGCTCCAGCTTGTCGGAGACAGCCAGGGCGTTCATCACCGTTGCCAGCATACCGATCTTATCGGCCAGCGTACGCTCCATCTTGCCGCTGGAACGGCCGCGCCAGAAGTTGCCGCCGCCCACAACGATGCCGATCTGAACACCCAGCTCATGGGCCTTCTTTACGCCGCCGCAGATTGCGTCCATGGTCGGCTCGTCGAAGCCGGTCCCCTTTTCGCCGCCGAGGGCCTCACCGCTGATCTTCAGAAGGATACGCTGATATTTCAATGCCATAATAACATACACCACCTGTATCAGATTTGGCCGCGCTGTACGCCGCCGATTTTATCTCTTATCTATTTTACAATAAAACTGCTCCAAAGTAAACAGGCAAACGCCAGCTCATCGGCAAAGGTTTCTTCTCCTTCTGCACTTTGGGCAAAAAAAGCTGGACATTTGCCGCGAATCATGCTATAATACTGCTTGCATCCCGGCAAAATAGAATATGCGGGCATCGTACATCGGCTAGTATATCAGCCTTCCAAGCTGAGGAGGTGGGTTCGATTCCCATTGCCCGCTCCACAAAAACCGCCTAGATTCGTCAGAATCCAGGCGGTTTTCTTGCTTCATTACCTCATTTCTTTTCCATACCATATAATAATGCCCCCTTCGAAAAAATTTTGAAGGAGGCATTATTAGACTATACAGCTCTCACCGCACTCTCTTTTTCATCCTTGCCATGAATGCATCCGCCTCGATGGCCTCAGGGGTGAAGCTGTTGTTCTTCCACCATGCGGCCAGTGCTGCACCGACGGTGAAGCCGGTGCAGATCATCTGCTCGAGCTGGGCATTGTCGATGGGCAGCAAAGGCTTGCCCGCTGCGCTGAGCAGCTGATTTGTCAGGGCGAGGCCCAGCGCTGCGGTACGGGTCAGAGTACCGGCGGAGACAGTGCGGTTGGTAATGATATGTGAGTTCATAGCTTAATTCCTTTCTCTTGTATGTCCGTTTGCTTCTAAATCGGCGATACGGTGGTTTGCCACCTTCATCTGCTCTTCCAGCACGGCGACGCGCTGGGCAAAGTTGTTGTGCGCCCGCACCTCGCGGGTCAGCTCCTCAAGCTTGGTGTCTGTGACAGCCTGACTGCGGCTGTTGGCGATGAGTACGCCGATGAGAGTCACGGCCCCGGTGATAAGCGCTGCGAGAACAGTCTCCATCGGTCTCACCCCTTCCATCTGGACTTATTCGTCCGGGTGTCGATATGTACCCAGCCGGTCATGCGCTTGGGATGTTTTGCATCCTTCGGGTACCGCCCGATGCCGCCGCGCCCGGGAAGCAAGGTCTCAGCGTAGGCGGCGACAGTCGCCACCGGCACACCTTCGACGTAGAAGTCCGCTGCCCGGCCCAGCAGGTGCTGGCTGCTCTTGCTGCCGCCCACGGCGGCATTGTGTTCGGTGGTGCGGTAGCCGCTGGTGATATGTACCGGTTTGCCGAAGTGCTCCCGGATGCACTGCAGCAGCACCACCAGCTCGTCGTCGATGAGGACGACGTCGCTGCCCTTGCAGGCGAACTCGCGGACACGGAAGCTGGGCGAAAGCTGCCGGGTGGAATCGCGGGTCATGGAATATTCTCTGATTGCCAATTTCTTCATCCTTTCTTTTTGCTTTGTTGATTGACATTGTATCGCATATGTGCTACATTGTATTCAGAAGGAGCGTGATACTATGGCACAGACCACTGTCAGCATCCGTATGGATAATGATTTGAAAAACAATTTCGACCACATCTGCAATGAACTTGGGATGTCCATGTCCACTGCTGTCACCATGCTGGCCAAGAAGATGACCCGTGAACAGCGCCTGCCTTTCGAGCTTTCGGTGGACCCGTTCTACTCTGAGCAGAACCAGGCTCGTCTGCGTAAGTCCATCGCGGAGATGGAAGCGACCGGCGGCACCATCCACGAGGTCGATTTGGATGATTAAGGCGTGGACAGAGGAAGCATGGGAAGATTTTGAATACTGGACAACGCAGGACCGCAAGGTGCTCAAGCGCATCCTGCAGCTCCTGAAGGACATTGACCGAAACAGTTATGAAGGCATCGGCAAGCCCGAGCGCCTCAGCGGAGACTTGTCCAGCTATTGGAGCCGCCGTATCGACGATGCAAACCGTATCGTTTACCGAATTGATGGAAATGTAGTCAAAATCGTCCAGTGCGGTTCCCACTACAGAGATAAATAATTTTCATTTCCGGAGCAGCCACTCATTCGAGCGGCTGCTTTTTGTTTAGTACTTCTTCCCGCAGATCTCCTCGAAATCCGCCTTCGAGATAATGCCCTTGCGGACATACACCCGCAGCATCGCCTCAGAGATGCGGCCCTGCGTCCAGCGCTCGGTCAGTTTTTCCTTGTTGCTCATAACTTCGTTCTCCTTTCTCATTCTGCGTCTGGCAGGCTCAGCGCCACCATGTCTTCCAGAGCGTCCGCAATGCGGGTCTGGTCGGAGACGCCGGCGTCTGCCATGGGCGGGTTATCCTCGAACGCCTCGATGGCGGCCAGATAGTCCTCGTCAGTGGTGCAGGCACTGAAATCGCAGCCCGCCTTGCGGTAACGCTCCACCTCATCGTCGAAGACCAGTGCGACGCTGCCGTTGATGATGCCGCCGCCCACGATCATCTTGGTGTAGCGGCCCCACTGGTAACGGTCCAGCCACTGTTCAGCGGTAAGCTTCTCGCCCACCGGGGTGATGACGTCAGATTTGTTGTCGTAAATTTTGTATCGTGCCATTTTGATTTCTCCTTTCATTACGCCGAATAGACATCGACGACATCCTGATATTTGTCTACCGTGCTCTGGATTTTTGAGATACCGCCTGCGAACAGCGCATAATCTCCAATTACAGCAGATGCAAGGCCATACCGTCCGACACTCAAGTCTGGCATCGTCATCTTGGTTAACGCGGTGTTGTATGCATCCACCGTTGCCACATAGGCTGCATCGCTGTTGCCTTTATAGCCACCTGCAAACATTGCGTATTCGCCCACTGTGGCCGAGGCCAGGCCATTCTTTGTGCTGCTCAATTCGACGGCAGTGCTTCGGGTCAGCGAGGCATCGTACGATTCTACTGTGGAGAGGTATTTTCCCGTAGTGCTGTTGTATCCTCCTGCAAAAAGAAGATGATTCCCGATGGTTGCGGCAGAATGGACTGCTCTGGGGCAACTCAAGGGCGCGGCCTTACTGGACGTAAGAGACGAATCATATGCGCGCACTATCTCCATAGCCCCAATGGTTTCAACAAGAGTCGAATCCGAGTTCATGCTGCTGCCGCCGCTAAACACTGCATAACCTCCGACTGTGCCTCCTGCACAGGCGTATGCATTACTGGGCAGCGGAGTTGCAGTCGTCCGGGTGAGAGACGTGTTGTATGCATCTACGGCGGACTGCGATATTGCAAATAAGCCATTATACCTTCTGCCGCCAGCAAAAAGCGCATAGGATCCTACAACTGCTGCGGCACTGTCATATCGGGTAATACTCAGCTCTGTAGCGGTCGTCCGGGTAAGAGATGCATCGTAGACATCCACCGTGCCAAAGGACGTGTCTCCGCTTCGTCCACCGACGAATAGTGCGTGATTCCCCAGCGTTATCGCCGTCAATCCTTGCCTTGCCACGCTCAAAGAAGCTGCGGTCGTCCGGGTGAGAGATGCGTTGTATGCGTCCATTATGGCCTCGCCTTTTTTGGCGTCGCTATCATAACCGCCGCCTCCGAACAGGGCATATCCGCCAACTGTCGTTCCGGCAAGCAGACTTCTAGCCTTGCTCAGCGATGCTGCCATGCCAAATTTGTCAGCCTCTGCACTGTAGCACAGCCTCGCCTTGCCTCCGACACCGATGTACATCTTCTTGACCTTGCGGGCCTTACCGCCGATGCCGATGTAGGCTTTTTTCATCTTGCGGGCTTTGCTGCCAACGCCCACATAAACTGCTTTTGCCATATCCGGCCTCCTTTACACGTACACGATGAGCACCTTGTTGGTGGTCAATGCGCTTCCCGCCCCCGGGTCGGTGGTCTGGGCGGCAAAAGTCAGGCCGTTGACCGAGTTGGCCGTGCCGCCCGCACTCGAAGACCCGGCATAGTTGTGGGTGTGGGAACTGTTGGCTTTGCCGTTGAGTTTGGTGTTCATCTCGCTCTCGGTGTAGTACCGGTCGTCATGGGTATGGCTGGACGCCGCCTTGCCGTCCACGAGGCCTTTCAGCACCTTGCCCTGATTTGCGCTCAGACTCTGGTCGGTGGCCGTGCTGGTCAGGTTGTCCTGCACGCCGCGCCAGGTGTTGGTGTCCGTGAACTTTGCATCCGCAGGCACACTCTTGCCCAGCGTGTAGGTCATAGCGACCGGCACACCATCCTTGAAGTATACGCCCTGCGTAGCAGAACCCGCGTTCTTGTTCAGTTTGTTGGCTGAGTTTGCCGCACCGCCCGCGCTGGACGAACCAGCGTAGTTGTGGGTATGGCTGGCGGCAGCTTTACCCGCCAGCGCGTCGCCGGTGGCTTTGGCGTCGGCAGCTACGCCGGAGACTTTGAGGGTGGCGTCCACCTTCGTTTCTTTGCCCGCCGGGCCTGTCTCGCCTTTCGGTCCCTGAGGGCCGGTCGCGCCTACAGGACCCTGTGGACCGGTGTCGCCTTTGTCGCCCTTCGGACCCTGCGGGCCAGTCTCGCCCTTTGGACCTTGTGGACCCGTTGCACCAGTGGGGCCTGTCGAGCCGATGTCGCCTTTTTCGCCTTTAGGCCCCTGAGGTCCGGTATTTCCCTGCGGACCTCTCGCGCCTGTATCACCCTTTTCGCCCTTGAAATCTCCCGCAGCGATGCCATCCTGAAGCTCTTTCAGTTTTTTCGCCGCCGCTGCAGCACTACCGGCCGCTGCGCTTTTTTCGCTTTCGGCCTGTTTCATCGACTTCCGGGCCTGTTCGGCACTTTTCCGGGCGTCTGCACCGACTTCTTCCACCCGGCCCACCAGCTGCTGCCACGCAGGCGTACCCAGCGGCGGCATAGTACCGTCTTCGGTGCCGGAATTTGCCGCCACGCGGTAACGCATATCGGCGCTGGTGATGGTCCGGGTGCCGTCGGAGCCTTCGAAGGTGATGCGGCCCTCGCCGGACACAGCCGTGACGAAGGCAGGCACCTCCACCACACCGTTCTCTACCAGTGATGCAGGCGGGTCGCCCTCCGGCGTATGCCAGAACACCCGGAGCTTCATCCCCTTCCACTCGTCGGCGGCAGTCACCCTCAGCCGATAGACGCCGCAGTTCTTGTTGTAGCCAAACCGCAGCATATCCTCATAACCCGGTGCTTTTACCGCGCCGGACGACGCAAGAGAAAGCTTGTATTCTATCATTGAGACCTCCTTTTTCGGCAGTCATTTCCTGTGCGGAGGCTTCTGCCGATACCATCCGCACGCAGACAAAAACTTCGAGCCGTTTCCAGCACAGATGCCGGCCTCTGCGCCCTTGAAACAACTTTATTTCGTTATCTTTGTCTTTTCTTGTGCCATATGGTAGCATTTTGCACATTCAAAGTCAACGATTCTCATGAAATAGTCGGAAACTTGTGCAAAAGCGCACAAAAAACTGTGTTTTCCTCTTTTGGACGCAAAAAAAGAACCGACCCGAGCCGTGTGAGGATACACGAACTCGGGTCGGTTTTACATCATTTTATTTCAGAACGATGTTTTCGGAGCAGCTATGCCGCCGGGATGTTTGCCTCATCTGTCCCACTTGTCACAGAGAGCGTTGATCTGGTCGGCGAACTTGGCGAGGTCCTTGTTGGCACCGCCCTCGTTGTGCTCGATGACTCGCAGCAAACGCTTGCCGGCATTGAGCAGGCGCTGGAAGACGGTAGCCGCGCGGGCTGCGCCCTCGCTGACGTGGTGCTCGATGCGGATACGGGTGCCTTCCTTCAGGCAGACTGCGCCCTCGGCACCGATGGCCCACTGCTCACCATTATAAGGTGCGCAGGCGTTGAAGCCCTGCTCCGTGAGGGTCTGGGCAAAGATGTTCTCCACCTCATCCTCGCCGTGGATGATAAACACCCGCTTGGGCTTCGGCTCAAAGAAGTTGACCCACTTCAGCAGGCCCTCCCTGTCGGCGTGGCCCGAAAGGCCGGTGAGCTGGCAGATCTCCGCCTGCACCTCGATGGATTCGCCGAAGAGCTTCACGTTGTCCGCACCCTCCAGCAGAGAGCGGCCCAGCGTGTTCACGGCCTGATAGCCCACAAAGAGGACGGTGCATTCCTTCCTCCAGAGGTTATGCTTGAGGTGGTGGCGGATACGGCCCGCTTCGCACATGCCGCTGGCCGAGATGATGACCTTCGGCACGGGGTCAGTGTTGATGGCACGGGACTCATCGCTGGTGACGCTGACCTTCAGGCCCGGGAACTGGATGGGGTCGATGCCCTTTGCCAGCAGGGCGTTGGTCTCTTCATCAAAGCAGGAGGAGTCGGTGTCCTTGAAGATACGGGTGGCCTCGATGGCCAGCGGGCTGTCGATGTACACCGGGAAACAGCCGTGGCCGGTGACCAGATTCTTTTCCTTTATCTCGCGGATGAAGTAGAGCAGTTCCTGAGTGCGGCCCACTGCAAAGCTCGGGATGACCACATTGCCGCCGCGGTCGAAGGTGCGCTGCAGGATCTTCGCCAGCTCTGCCACATAGTCGGGCCGCGGGCCGTGGCTGCGGTCACCGTAGGTGGACTCCATAAAGACATAATCTGCGTCTTTCAGATACGTGGGGTCTTTGATGATAGGCTGGTCGTGGTTGCCGATGTCGCCGGAGAAGACCAGCTTTGTGGTCGCGCCGTTCTCCGTCACCCATATCTCGATGCTGGACGAGCCTAGCAGATGGCCCACATCCACAAAGCGGATGACGATGCCGGGCGCAAGCTCGATCTCTTTATTGTAATCATAGCCCCGGAACAGCGCGATGGCTGCCTCGGCGTCCTGAATGGTGTACATGGGTTCCACAGGCTCTGCACCGGAGCGCTGGCCTTTGCGGTTCTTCCACTCGGCTTCGAATTCCTGGATGTGCGCCGAGTCGCGCAGCATGATGCTGCACAGTTCTGCCGTGGGCCTGGTGGCATAGATCCTGCCCCGGAAGCCGTTGCGCACCAGAAGAGGCAGAAGGCCCGTGTGGTCGATATGGGCATGGGTGGCCAGCACGCCGTCGATCTCGCCCGGCGCAACGGGGATGGGTTGGTTCTCATAGACATCCTTGCCCTGTTCCATACCACAGTCGATGAGGTAGCGCTGTCCCGCCGCTTCCAAGAGGGTACAGCTGCCGGTCACTTCGTGGTTGGCACCCAAAAACGTCAGTTTCATAGACACACCTCCAACGAGATTATCCAACTTTGGTACATTAAGTATATCACGTTTCGCGTTGTAATGCCGCCCAAATCGATAGCCGATTCTCGGGCAAAACGCCGAATCCATCAAAAATTTTTTATACAATCTTGACAAACCACCCCCGGATGATATAAACTTAAATCGTATGACGTAACTTCTACTGAGATTCAAAATAGAGAGGTTGTATTTTATGGTTCGTAACGATTTGCGCAATGTCGCTATCATCGCTCACGTTGACCACGGCAAGACCACGCTGGTGGACGCCCTGCTGCGCCAGAGCGGCGCTTTCCGCGACAATCAGGCTGTGGCAGAGCGTGTCATGGACAGCGGTGACATCGAGCGTGAGCGCGGCATCACCATTCTGGCCAAGAACTGCTCCTGCACCTACAAGGGCGTCAAGATCAATATCGTCGATACCCCGGGCCACGCCGACTTCGGCGGCGAGGTCGAGCGCGTGCTGAAGATGGTCAACGGCGTTCTGCTGCTGGTGGACGCTGCTGAGGGCTGCATGCCCCAGACCCGTTTCGTGCTGCAGAAGGCTCTGCAGCAGAATCTGAGCCTTGTTGTCGCCATCAACAAGATCGACCGTCCCGATGCCCGCATCAAGGAAGTCATCGACGAGGTCCTCTACCTGCTGATGGATCTGGGTGCTACCGACGAGCAGCTGGACTGCCCCATGCTGTTCTGCTGTGGCCGTGATGGCACTGCAAGCCTTGACCCCGATGTACCCGGCACTGACCTGGTTCCCCTGTTCGACACCCTGCTGAGCACCATCAAGCCGCCCGAGGGCGACCCCGAGGCTCCCTTCCAGATGCTGGTGTCCTCTGTGGACTACAATGAGTTCGTTGGCCGCATCGGCATCGGCCGCATCCAGAACGGCGTCGCCAAGGTGGGCGAGGAAGTGGTCGTGTGCGACTGGCACAACCCCGACCTCAAGATGCGCGGCCGTCTGACCAAGCTGTATGACTTCCAGGCCAATGGCCGTCAGCCCTGCGACAACATCACCGCAGGCGACATCGTGGCTTTCTCTGGTCTGCCCGACGTCACCATCGGCAACACTCTGTGCAGCCCCTCCAATATCGAGCCGCTGCCCTTCGTGAAGATCAACGACCCCACCGTCGAGATGACCTTCTCCGTCAACGACAGCCCGCTGGCCGGCCGTGAGGGCAAGTATGTCACCAGCCGCCAGATCCGTGACCGTCTGCAGAAAGAGCTGCTGAAGGACGTCGCTCTGAAGGTGGAGGATTCCGCCACCACCGATTCTTTCCGTGTCATGGGCCGTGGTGAGATGCATCTGTCCATCCTCATCGAGACCATGCGCCGCGAAGGCTATGAGCTGCAGGTCTCTCCCCCGCACGTTCTGACCAAGGTCATCGACGGCAAGACCTACGAGCCTATGGAGCACGTCGTCATCGACGTCCCCACTCAGTATCAGGGTGCTGTTATGACCGGTCTGGGCCAGCGCAAGGCCATCCTGCAGCAGATGGAGTCTCTGGGTTCCGACCGTGTGCGTCTGGAGTTCCGTATGCCCAGCCGCGGCCTGTTCGGCTACCGCAACCAGTTCCTGACCGATACCCACGGCGAGGGCATCATCAACCAGATCTTCGACGGCTATGACGTCTGGGCTGGCATGATTGCCAACCGCTCCACCGGTTCTCTGGTCAGCTTTGAGACCGGTGAGGCCGTCACCTACGGCCTGTTCAACGCTCAGCAGCGCGGCACTCTGCTGGTGGGCGCCGGCGAGAAGGTCTACGAGGGCATGGTCATCGGCTACACCGCTTCCGGCGAGGACGTCGATGTCAACGTCTGCAAGACCAAGCACCTGACCAATACCCGTGCTTCCGGCTCTGACGACGCTCTGCGCCTCATCCCCATCAGCAAGCTGAGCCTCGAGGGCTGCCTCGAGTTCCTTGCTCAGGACGAGCTGCTGGAGGTCACTCCCGAGAACCTGCGCATCCGCAAGCAGATCCTCAACCACGAGCAGCGCATGAAGGCCAAGAGCAAGATGAAGTAAGCCTTCCTCATAAAATGCAAAATGTCCCGTCCTCTGCACTCTATGTGCAAAGGGCGGGATTTTTGTTTGTCTTTATTCCTCTTCTCCGGTCATTTTCTGCCGGGCCAGCGCCTGCAGTTCTTCCAGTGAACTCACCTTCACCTTGTTCGTCTTGTGCTTTTGGAAATGCTTTGCCCCCTTTGCGTCCCGATGATGGCCGTGTCCCCGATGGGTCGGCTCCGGCGGTTTTGCGGCAGGGACACTCCCCGTCTCCGGGAGCGGACTGTTTTTCCGGTAAAGGTCGTGCTGGACGATGTATTCCAAATACTCCATGATGGTCTTCTTGTGAATGGCCTGACTGTGATAGCCGGGGATGTCCTCACTCTCAGTCAGATGGCTCCTATGGGTGTTCTTGTGATAGAGCCAGATCTTATCTTTTCCCTTCCAGACGATCCGCCACCCGCCGATGGACGTCGTGACGTCGATCTCGCCATCCCGCAGCACACACTGCATCCCTCTCTGGCTGCAGAAGGACTCTATCTGCGTCCGGGTCTGCCCATACCGGATGCCCAGCGGTGAACACCGGTCGCAGGCCGTCAGGCCGAGGGCCGCCGCATCGGCTCTCCCGAAAAGCGGCTTCCACTGCAGATAGTCCGGCCCCTCCCGGAACGGTTTGCAGCAGGGGCAGGCACGGTCATGGTAAAGCTTTTGCGGGTCGCCCTCCCGGTAGAACAGCTTCGGTGCCGGCGGATAATTCTGCGGCGTCCCCAGAGCACCTGTGTGAGGCTGGAACTTCACTGCATGCAGCCGTTCCATCTCCCAGAGATACAGCGCCTTCTTCTTTTGGCAGTCTCTGCAGAGAGCGGCCCCTTCCAGCAGCACCTGCGGCGTACAGGGCTGTCCGCCCGGCAGGCCGAGATGACTGCATCCCGGCAGGTGGACGGTGTTTGTCCTGGGGTTAATGCAGAGTTCTGTCTGCGTCCACTCCTCGCTCTGCGCCGCAAGCTGGCTCACCCTGTCCCACAGCTCAAGCAGAAAGCCTGCCCGGTATTTCGGCTGGTAAAACGTCTCCCGGGTCGTCTGGACATGAAACGCCCTCAGCACCTGCTGAAAAGGCACCCGGCCCCTCTTTCCGGGGCGGACGACTGCTCCCAGCAGTTCTTCCAGCAGAACGACTTTCGCCGTACAGAGGCGATGTCCGCAGTCATGCATCGCCTGCCGGAACAGCTCATATTCTTTCCGGCTCCACAGGACCAGAACGTCATAGGCCGGGAAGGTCTCCGCTACCGTATTCAAAATCTCTTTTCGCGGCTTTGCTGTTTCCAGTACCGTGATGTTGTGGCAAACAGCATCTTTTGTCCACTGCGTCAGGGCGCTCATGTCGTCCAGATGGGTGTAGCGTCCGTACCGCGTCATTCCATTCGGGCTGTAAGACTGACAGCAGACCGCAAAAATATCGCCCGGCATGGGCATTTCGGCCCGGGCATTCCACATGAGCGTCACAAACAGGTACTTCATTTTTACCGTCCTTTCCTCTGGCCGTGCTCTCTTCTGCCTCCTATTTTACAAATCATCTGTCCGATAAAACTCTCTTTTGAGATTTTTTGCAGCAAAAATGCCCTGGATCCTGCGATTCAGGGCATTTGCCGTTGTATTTTTGAAATTTCAGCCTGCGTAGGCGCTGCCGGGCGTCCATGCATTATCGGCAGAATACTTGGCGTGGTTGCGCAGGTAAGTGACCCACGCGCCGTAGCCGTTGCCCGCCGAGAAGTGGACGCCGTCCGGCGCAGCCAGCACCTCTTTCAGGTTACCCTCGCCGTCGGCCAGCGTCTCCCACAAATCGAGGTAGACACAGCCCTTATCTGCGGCCAGCAGGGCCAGCTGCTCATTCACCGAGCGGATGATGTCCGAGGCAAGGCCCGGCTTTTCCGCTGCGGCCTCGGGGCGGACGGGCGGGATGGACTCAACATAGATGACGCAGTCCTCCCCCAGCGTCTGGCGCAGCACATCCAGCATCTGGCCGTAGTAAGCGAGGAAGCGGTCTGCCGCACCCACGGTGGTCAGGGTGTTGGTACCTAGCAGGATATACAGCTTCTTGGGCTGAGCAGCGGCCAGCACGTCCAGCGCGACTTCCTCGCCCCGCACACTGCTCTTGACGGCGCTGCGGTTGACGATGGCATCCGGACCGACGCCGGTGTAGCCGCAGATGAGTGCTCCGCCGAGGTTGATCTTATAGTCGGAGAAGCCCACCGTCAGGCTGTCACCGAGGAAGGCGGCATCGGAGAAGTAGCTCAAATCGACCTGACCGCTGGCAGGCTGACGGATGACGCTGCTGTCGTAGGCTTTGACGCTGTAGGCTCCCGCCGTCTGACGGGCCGGGCCGAACTGCTCGAGGGTCACGGCGGGCGTGCCGTCTGCCGCTGCGTTCTCCCCGCCGCTGACGGCGCTGTCGGTGGCGCTGTCTGCCGCGCCCTGCATGGGCAGCGGAGCCAGAATGTTCTGCGCCGTGCCGTTGGCCGTCACGGTGGGCAGCTCTTCGGGCTGTGCCTGTCCATGCTCGAGGATGGCCGTAATGGCGAAACTCACCAGCAGGATGCCGGCCACGGCCCCCGCAAACCGGATGACTCCGCCGGGACCGCCTCTGCGGCTCCGGCCCGTGCTATGATAATCGTGTGAAATGCCCATAAAGGTGTTCCCGCTTTCGTTTGGTTCTGCTCTTAGTCTGCCCGGGCGTCGGCGGGTTATCCCCGCTTTCCGGCCCGGCAGAGCTGTGCAGTACCTATTTTATCATAATTTTTTTGCCTCTGCAACCAATTAGGACTTGCATACAACAGGCAAAACGGTTACAATAGAAGAAGAGCAGATTTTTGCACACATTTCTCGAAGTGCTTGCACGACCTGCCAGAATTTTTGTGCGAGTTGCGGTCATCGATTGTTGGCTGTTCCCCCGTCTGTACACTGTGCAGGGTGTACGGACCGCGAAACGGGGACAGCGCGGAGCGGTGCTGCGGCGCACAGGAAGTCCAATTTATCGGTAAATGGTACAAGGAGGTTCTCATGGCCAAGAATGTCATCATCGGCCAGAGCGGCGGCCCGACCGCCGTCATCAATTCCAGTCTCGCAGGCGTCTATAAAGCCGCCTGCAGTCTGGGCGCAGACAAGGTCTACGGCATGAAATACGGCATCGAGGGACTGCTGAAAGAGGAACTCGTGGAGCTGAACGTCCTGCTGGACGACCGGCTCAGCATCGAGCTGCTCAAGCGCACACCGTCCAGCTATCTGGGCAGCTGCCGCTACAAGCTCCCCGAGCCGGAGGCGGACTCCACGCCCTACGTCAAGCTGTTCACCCTGTTTGACAAGTACGACATCTGCGCGGTGTTCTACATCGGCGGCAACGACTCGATGGACACCATCGCCAAGCTCAGCCGCTACGGCGCACAGGTAGGCAGTGCGGTGCGTTTTATCGGTGTACCCAAGACCATCGATAATGACCTCTGCCTCACCGACCACACCCCCGGCTACGGCTCTGCGGCCAAGTACATCGCCACCATCCTCAAGGAAGTCATCCGTGATTCCTCCGTCTACGACATCCGCAGCGTGACTGTGGCCGAGATCATGGGCCGTCACGCCGGATGGCTGGCCGGTGCGGCCTGCCTCGCAGGCGGCGACGACAGCGACGGCCCCGACCTCATCCTTCTGCCGGAAGTCCCCTTTGACCAGGACAAGTTCCTCGCCAGAGTGGATGAGCTGCAGCGGGTGAAGTCCAACGTCATCATCGCGGCCAGCGAGGGTGTCAAGACCGCCGACGGCACCTACCTGTGCGACCTCGTGTCCACGGCAGGCCAGCTGGACGCCTTCGGCCACAAAGCCATCCTCAGCGGCACCAGCCGCTATCTGTCCGACCTCATCCACGACAAGCTGAACTGCAAGAGCCGCGCCATCGAGTTCTCGACACTGCAGCGCTGCGCCAGCCATCTGGCCAGCCGCACCGATGTCAACGAGGCCTACGCCGTGGGCGGCGCAGCGGCAGCCGCAGCCTTTGCCGGTGAGACGGGCAAAATGATCGCGCTCAAGCGCATTTCCGAGTATCCTTACCAGTGCACCACCGAAGCGGTGGATGTCCAGCAGGTGGCAAACCTCGAAAAGAAGGTGCCGCTGGACTGGATCACCCCCGACGGGATGCAGGTGACGGCGGCGTTCGAGGAATACGCCCGCCCGCTGATCCTCGACGAGGTCACCCCCGTCTACGTCAACGGTACGCCCCGCCACATCTGCCTGTAAGGAAACTCGCTTCTCCCCTTCCCCGCGTCTGTTTTCGTGCTCCTGCACGATTTTATAAAGCCGAAACAGAAAAACAAAAAAGGAGAAATCATCATGGGTAAAAATGCAATCGTTGGCCAATCCGGCGGCCCCACCTCTGTCATCAACGCAAGTCTGGCTGGTGTGTTCGAGAGCTGCAAGAGCCGCGGCGCGGACATCGTCTACGGCATGTGCAACGGCGTCGCCGGTCTGCTGGAGGAGCGGGTCGTGGACCTGTCCACCCTGCTGACCGATGACCTCGACATCGAGCTGCTCAAGCGCACCCCCTCCAGCTTCCTCGGCAGCTGCCGCTACAAGCTGCCCGACTGGCACACCGACGAGGCCGTGTACAAGAATCTCTTCGCCATCCTCGAAAAGCTGGACATCGGCTACTTCTTCTACATCGGCGGCAACGACTCGATGGACACCATCGGCAAGCTGGCTGAGTACGGCGAGTGCATCCAGAGCGACATCCGCTTCATGGGCGTGCCTAAGACCATCGACAACGATCTGATGGTCACCGACCACACCCCCGGCTACGGCTCTGCGGCCAAGTACATCGGCGTGGTGATGAAGGAGATCATCCGCGACGCCACCGTCTACGGCACCAAGTACGTCACCGTCGTCGAGATCATGGGCCGCAACGCCGGCTGGCTGACCGCCGCCGCCGCACTGGCCAAGAGCGACGACTGCGAGGGCGTGGACATGATCTGCCTGCCCGAAGTCCCCTTCAATGTGGAGCACTTCATCGAGAAGGTGCGCGTGATGCAGGAGAAGAAGCCCAGCATCGTCATCGCGGTGTCTGAGGGCGTCAAGCTCGAGGATGGCCGCTATGTCTGTGAGCTGGCCGACGATGTCCACGCAGTGGACGCTTTCGGCCACAAGGCCCTGACCGGCACCGCCCGCTATCTGGCCAACGTCGTGGCCCGCAATCTGGACACCAAGACCCGCTGCATCGAGCTTTCCACCCTGCAGCGCTGCGCCGGCCACCTGACCAGCCGCACCGACATCACCGAGGCCTATCAGGTCGGCGGTGCTGCTGTCAAGGCTGCGTTTGAGGGCGTCACCGGCCAGATGGTGGCCCTGAAGCGCATCTCCAACAGCCCCTATCAGTGTACCACTGAGCTGCACCCCATCAGCGAGGTCGCAAATCTCGAGAAGAAGGTGCCGCTGAGCTGGATGAACGAGAATCACACCCAGATGACCGAAGATTTCCTCGCTTACGCACGGCCCCTCATCCAGGCTGAGCTGACCCCGCTCTACATCGCCGGTCTGCCTCATCACATCTACATGAAGCCCCAGAAGTAAGCGTTCTGTTTCGCAAACGTACCTCCGCGCCCCTGCACCCTGTGTGCGGGGGTGCATTTTTGTACGGAAAAAGCTTTGATTTCACTTGTATTTTACCCGAAACCGTATTATAATACTATCTGCGTCGCTCGCTGTTGAGCGGCGCGTTTTTTCGTGAGTACCATCTGATATTTGAGGAGGCAGAGCATTTTCATGGCACAGAATACCCGGACAGGCGATCTGACCAGCGGCCCCATGCTGCAAAAGATCATCCTGTTTTCCCTGCCGCTGGCTGCATCCAGCATCCTGCAGCTGCTGTTCAACGCAGCCGATGTCGTCGTCGTAGGACGCTTTGCGGGCAGCACGGCGCTGGCCGCTGTCGGCTCCAACGGTGCGCTCATCAACCTGCTGGTCAACCTGTTCGTGGGCCTGTCGCTGGGCGCGAACGTCGTTGCGGCCCGCTGCTTCGGCGCGAAGGACGATGAGGGCGTCCGCAACACCGTCCAGACCTCCGTGGCGCTGGGCCTTGTCAGCGGCTTCTTGCTGGCCGTGGTGGGCTTTTTCGCCGCCCGCGTCCTGCTGGAGCTGATGAGCTGCCCGGAGGACGTCATCGGGCTGTCCACCCTCTACCTCAAGATATACTTCATCGGTATGCCCATGACCATGCTGTACAACTTCAGCTCGGCCCTCCTGCGCGCCGTGGGCGACACCAGGCGACCTCTGTTCTGTCTGGCCGTGGCGGGCGTCATCAATGTGGTGCTGAACCTCGTGTTCGTCATCCTCTTCTCCATGAGCGTGGCGGGCGTCGCTCTGGCCACCATCATCAGCCAGACCGTCTCAGCCTGCATGGTCACGGCCCTGCTGGTGAAGGAGAAAGGCCCGCTCCACCTCGACCTCGGCCAGCTGGGCTTCCATGCGGGGGCTCTGGGCCAGATCTTGCGCATCGGCCTGCCTGCCGGTCTGCAGAGCACCGTGTTCAGCCTCTCCAACGTCGTCATCCAGTCGGCGGTCAACTCCTTCGGTTCTATCGTCGTAGCCGGCAACTCTGCCGCTTCCAACCTCGAGGGCTTCGTCTATACCGCCATGAACGCTTTCGCCCAGGCTGCTGTCACCTTCACGAGCCAGAACATGGGCGCCCGCCGATACGACAACCTTGACCGCGTCATGCGCAACTGCCTGCTCTGCGCCATCGTCACCGGCCTCGTGCTGGGCGGCGGTGCTTCCCTGCTGGGCGAACAGCTGCTCCACTTCTACTCCTCCGATGAGGTCGTGGTGACCGCCGGTCTGGCCCGTATGCATATCATCTGCACCACCTATCTGCTCTGCGGCTGCATGGATGTTCTGGCCAGCTGTCTGCGTGGCCGGGGCTACTCCGTCCTGCCGATGGTGGTCAGCCTCGTGGGCAGCTGTCTGCTCCGCCTCGTTTGGATCGCCACCATCTTCCAGCTGTTCCACACCACCACGATGCTTTACATCAGCTACCCCGTCAGCTGGATACTCACCGCACTGGTGCATCTGGCCTGCCTGCTGGTGGTGCGGCATAAGATGAACGAGAACCTTAAAGCTGCTGCACAGCGGTAAGCAGGCTCTTTGTCAGAGCGATACGATCGCAGTGCAAGAGCTGTTTGGCAGCGTCCTTGCCCTCTCAGGCGCTCCGCGCCAGCTCTCCCAGAGGGAGAGCCTTTGGCAGGCCGGTCAACTCTGAGCTGGCCGCCGGAAGCCTGATATAATGCAAAAAATAGTGCCCTGCTACAGAGGGCAGCAGCTGCGGAACCATGTTCCTTGTCAAGCTGCTGCTAACCTTGGTAGCAGGGTACTACTGTTTGCGATACAAATTAAGCTTTACTCGTCCAGCATGGGCTTGACCGACACGCCAGTGCCTCTCCCTTCGGGAGCAACGGCGACGACCGCCGCCAGCGGCGGAAACAGGGAGGAGCTGTTGGGGCCGCGGCCAGCAAGGATGCGAGCGGCAGCGAAGCAGACGCTGGGAGCCGCAACCCGGGCAGTGTCACCGAAGGTGACGGAGAGGGCCTTCGCCAGCAGATACCTGTCATACCCGCCGTACATCTCCCGGCGGCAGACGATTTCAAAGCCGCTGGCCAGGGCGTTGTTGAGGCTGTACTGATTTTCTGGGCTGACGGTGGCCCCGATGCCCACGATGCCCGGACGGAGCAGGGTAAGCGCCACTTCCAGCAGCTTCCGCTGCAGACCGTTGCCCCGGTAGTCGGGGTGGACGATGGCGCTGTCGGCGTTGGCCCAGCCGTCCCACTCTTCTCGCGGGATGCCCATAAAGGCGGCGTAGTTGTGCGCGTCCTGCCCGCAGTACCGCAGGATGAAGTAGGCCCCCAGCCGCCCGCCGTCCCACCCGCCGATGCACAGGTCCTCTTTCAGGTAACAGGCGATGTTTTCCAGCGTGTCGGGTACGAACTGCTCCGGGTGGGGCATCGCGGCCCGCACCTCGTTCTGCAAGGCGTAAAAGGCGGCAGCATCCTCCGGCCCGGCAGCGCGCAGGGTCATGGTGCGGCTTGCGGGCCGGCCGCACACTTTGTGCAGAAGAATTTCCATTCTTGCTCTATCCCTCCAAAATAAAATCATACTTTCCGGCTGATTCCAGTATAAATGCCGTTTGAATCATTGTCAATTTATGCTATAATATTTGCAGGAAAAGCTTTTGTGCTCAGGCACAGCTTTTTCGGAAGTCCAGGCAGGGCCGCCCTGCCCGTGTACCGGAGGAAACGAACCATGAGAGATTCCAGCTTATCCCCTTCCAGCCGCCTGGGTGGTGCTGTCATCAGCGACCGCATCGTCAGCGCTCTGCTAGAGGAACTGCGCACAGGCCGCTATGCACAGACCGACCGTCTGCCCGCCGAGGTAGACCTTGCCGCCGAACTCGGCGTCAGCCGCACCGTCATCCGCGATGCGCTGAGCGAGATGGAGCGTGCGGGTTACATCGAGCGGGTGCGCGGCATCGGCACAGTGGTCAACCGAAGTGTCCTGAACCTGCGCAGCCGATTGGACCAGAAGCTGGAGTATTACCCGCTCATCCGCAGCTTTGGCAGCTACCCCCACGCCGACGGCATCCAGATCTACCCCGTCCGCGCAGGCGAAGAGCTGGCCCGTGATTTGGCCATCGAGCCCGGCGACGATGTCATCTGCATCAAGAAGCGCATCCTCGCCGACACCACCCCCGTCATCTACTCCATCGACTACCTGCCCCGCGCCCTGTTTGGGAACCGGGACTACACCCGCATCGACCTGTCGGGTGACATCTTCGATGTTCTGGAGCGGGAGTGCCGCCAGCAGGTGGCCTCCAATGTGGCCCACCTCAAGGCCAGCTGCGGCGACGAGCCCATCCGGGCCGCCATGCGTCTGGCCCCGGGCGAGGCCATGCTGCTGCTGGATGAGATATGCTACAACCGGCTCTGCCATCCCGTCATGCGTTCGTTGAGCTACTACACGAACTTCTTCGACTTCTCGATTCTTCGAAAGCTTCTTTGACGGAGGGAAACAAAAGAATATGCGTCATCTAATCGATCCGTTGGATTTCAGTCAGCAGGAGATCACCTCTCTGCTGGACCTGGCCGACCGCATCTGCGCCGACCCGGCTGCCTATCAGGACGTGGCCGCCCACAAAAAGCTGGCTACCCTGTTCTACGAGCCGTCCACCCGCACCCGTCTTTCGTTTGAGGCCGCGATGCTGAACCTCGGCGGACATGTCCTCGGCTTCCCGAGCGAGACCGTCTCCAGTGCATCCAAGGGCGAGAGCGTGGCCGACACCATCCGCGTCGTCTCCTGCTATGCCGACATCGTGGCCATGCGCCACCCCAAGGAGGGCGCACCGCTGCGGGCCAGCCGGTACTCCCGCATCCCTGTCATCAACGCAGGCGACGGCGGCCACCAGCACCCGACCCAGACCATGACCGACCTGATGACCATCCGCCGCCGCAAGGGCCGTCTGAACGACCTGACCATCGGCCTGTGCGGCGACCTCAAGTTTGGCCGCACCGTCCACTCTCTCATCAAGACCATGGCTCGCTGTGAGAACATCCGCTTCGTCCTCATCAGCCCCGAGGAGCTGCGGGTGCCGGACTACATCATCACCGACGTGCTCGAGGCCAACCACATCCCCTACAAGGAGACCCGCAGCCTCGAGGAGTCCATGCCTGAGCTGGACATCCTCTACATGACCCGCGTCCAGAAGGAGCGTTTCTTCAACGAGGAAGACTATGTCCGTCTGAAGAACAGCTATATCCTCACCAAAGAGAAGATGGCCCTTGCCAAGCCTGACATGGCCGTGCTCCATCCCCTGCCCCGCGTCAATGAGATCACGCTGGACGTGGACGACGACCCCCGCGCCGCCTACTTTGAGCAGGTGCAGAACGCCGTCTACATCCGCATGGCGCTGATCATGACACTGCTGGGCCTCAAGGACCCCAAGGCTGAAAAGGAGGGCAACTGAGATGCTGAACATTGATGAAATTCAGAACGGTATCGTCATCGACCATATCAAGGCAGGCACGGCCATCGGCCTGATGGACCTGCTGGGCATCAAGGGCAACCGCACCTCCAGCGTGGCCCTCATCCAGAACGCCCGCAGCCACAAGGCAGAGTCGGGCCGGAAGGACATCATCAAGGTGGAGGGCGACGCATCCTGGCTCAACCTCGACGTGCTGGCCTATCTCGACCCCGACATCAGCGTGACCGTCATCGAGAACGGCAAGGCTGTCAAGAAGGAAAAGCCCCAGCCCCCCAAGCGTCTGGTCAACATCGTGCGGTGCAAGAACCCCCGCTGCATCTCCTCCATCGAGGAAGAGTGTGACCAGATCTTCGAGCTGAGCTCCAACGGCAAGTATCGCTGCATCTACTGCGAGCAGGAGCTGCAGGTCAAGCCGGAATAATATAGATAAACGATAAAAGCCGCCTGTCATTCAACGAACGACAGGCGGCTTTGCTTTTGATTCTCAGACTTTCCGGCGCAGCAGGCTCATAGGCGGCAGCTCCGGGGTGGGGATGGTATAGTGCTCCATCGCGTGGGGCGTGGACTCCACCAGCTCACCGGCCTCATTCTTTATCCACTCGGGGTTCAGCGGGATGCTGCGGCCATCCGGGCAGAGCACTTCCAGCGTGTCGCCGAGGCTCCACTTGCCCCGCTGCTGGCAGCTGGCGACGCCGTTCTCCCAGCCGTCCACCGTACCGACAAACTCCCACTCGCGGATGTAAGTAGCGCTGTCGGTAGCCTGACGGGCCTGCTCCCGGCCAAAGTAGAAGCCGGGCGAATAGTGGCGGTGACTGGTGCGGGTCAGCTCAGCCAAAACCTCTTCCGGCAGCTCGAAGTTCTCGTTCATCGGGTCGGCCAGATACTGGTCGAGGGCGCGGCGGTAGGCCGCCGTCACGCTGGCGACGTAGTAGAAAGTCTTGGCGCGGCCCTCGATTTTGAGGCTGTCCACGCCCGCGTTGCAGATGAGGTCGAGAAAGGGCGCGGTACACATATCGTTGGCGTTGAGGATGTAGCTGCCGTTCTCGTTCTCGCCGATCTCATAGAGCTGCCCCGGGCGGGTCTCCTCGCTGAGATAGTACTTCCAGCGGCAGGGCTGGGCGCACTGGCCGCGGTTTGCGTCGCGGCCTGCCATGTAGTTGGAGAGCAGGCAGCGGCCCGAGACGCTCATGCACATGGCGCCGTGGACGAAAGCCTCAATTTCCAGCTCCGGCGGGGTCTTGTCGCGGAGGGTGGCGATGTCCTGCAGGGTCATCTCCCGGGCCAACACCACCCGCTTCGCGCCCATGTTGTAGGCGGCGCGGGCAGCGGCCCAGTTGGTGATGCCGGTCTGGGTGGACATATGGATGTCGATGTCGGGCGCGAACGTCTTGCAGGCGTCCAACACGCCGAGGTCGGCCACGATGAAGGCGTCCACACCGGCGGCGGCAGCGTCCTTGATGGCCTGAGGCAGACGGTCAGCCTCCTCGTTGGTGGGCAGGGTGTTCATGGTCAGGTAGACCTTGCGGCCCCGGGCGTGGGCATAGATGACGCCCTCGCTCAGCTGCTCCGGGGTGAAGTTGGTGGGTGCAGAGCGCATCCCGAACTCGGGCAGAGCGCAGTAAACGGCGTCCGCGCCGTAGTTGATGGCATACCGCAGGCGCTCGAGGTCGCCTGCCGGGGCCAGAAGTTCCGGTATCTGTAACATGGTATTCCTCTTTTACTTCATACTTTTATTAACTTTAGCCGCCTCATCGCAGTTTTTCTGGTGATCTGCGTAGGTGCGGGCGTAGTAGTAGTGACCGGCAAGGTCCGTGACAAAGAAATAGGCGTCTTTCACCTCATCGTCGGGCTGCGGGTCAAGCGCCGCACGGATGGCCGCGATGCCGGGGTTGGAGATCGGGCCGGCGGAGAGGCCGGTGCAGGCGTAGGTGTCGTAGGCTTCCAGAATGTTCTTCGGGATGCTGTCCCAGCCGCCGTAGTAGGGCGCGACCCAGTTCCAGAGGTAGTTGTTGTCGGCGTCGCTCTGGACGTAGCTGGAGGTGTTGCTCTGCAGTTTGGGGTAGGGTGAACCCTCGGCCAGACGGTTGCGGAACACCTGCGCCACATTATCGTCCTGATCGTTGCCGGCCTCCTCCTGCACGAAGGACGCCAGAGTGACCACCTCGGAGAGGGTCATCCCCTGCTTTTCCATCTCGGCATACATCTCATCGGTGATCTGCTTGTCGAAGTGAGAATAGAACGTCTCAACGTAATGATGGACGGTGTCATCCTTCAGGAAATCGTAGGTATCCGGGAAAAGATAACCCTCGCACTTGAGGAAGCGGTCCGGGGCGTCCTTGTCGTCGGGGACGTACTGCCAGAACCTGTACTGGCTGAAATCACCGGTGTTGGCCTCCTTGAGGAAGTCCTCGGCGCTGCACAGCCCGGCATCTTCCATTTTTTTCGCAATGGCGATGGCCGTCGTACCCTCGGGGAAGGTCAGCCGGACACTGTCGGCCTTCGCGTAGGCGGAAAGTGCCTCGATGATGTCGTCGTAGGAGCTGCCGGGGGCGAGGTCGAACTCACCGTATTGGAGCTTGCCTGCCGCGCCCTGTTTGCCTGCATACCAGCGGAAGACGTGGGGGTACTTGATGACGCCCGCCGTCTTGAGCTTCTGGGCGATGGCTGCCACGCCGCTGCCCTGCTGGATGCTCACACTCACCGGTTCGCCAGCGGAAGCACTGCCGTTGATCTCTTTTCGGATGGCCAGCAGACAGCCGCCCGCCGCCAGTACCAGGATCAGCAGCACGATCAGGATCATTTTCGCTGCGCCGCCTTTTCTGCTTTTTTTATGTTTTGCATCGTGTGCCATGTACACACTCCTTTACCATTCCGTTCAGCTTTCCATCATCAGCCGCATATAGCTTTCTTCCACATCGAAAGGCTCCGCGTCGAACCGTATCATGCCGTAGTCCTGCCGGGTGCCTTCGCCGAGGAAAAGGTTCTGAGCCGCGCCCACTGTGATGACGGCGCGCTCCACGATGACTTCCTTCTCCCGGGCCGCTTCCATCAGCACCTCGGCGGAGCGGTCGTCTTCGGCCATCAGCTCCACAAAATAGAGGGTGTCCTCCCGGCGGAAGTAGATGCCGTAGCCCTTCTCGCTGGACACGATGGTCGCGCCCCGGGCGTAGAGGTCGGTCAGCACGACGGCCATCTGCTCCGGCGGGAACTGGACGGTATCGGGATAGAAGCGCTCCCGCAGCTCACAGAGCTTGCGGGCCGTCACGGAGTCGAACTCCGCCTGACTCCACAGGTTGCGGGACACCTCCCGGGGCAGGCAGCGGAGGGCAAAAGCCCGCTGGAAACCCTTGTTTTCCAGCAGCGCGGCCTGCTCCTGTCCGGCCGGAACGGCCACGGTGAAGCCCGCGCCCCGCAGCTTCTGCTGCGCACAGAGATAGTCCACGAGTCCTGCCAGAAGCAGGCTTCCCTGCCCGCAGAGGCCGTAGAGGTAACTGCCGCTGCGTCCCTTGAGGGTGACGGGGACCGCCAGCGCCGCAGCGACTATCTCGTCATTTTCCTCAGCGACGTAGATATTTTCCACCCCGGCGAACTTTTCCAGAGCAGTCTTGATGAACTCGGCGCTGTCGCCGCGTTCTTTCTGCCACAGTGCCACGACTGCCGCCTCATCCGACGGCTGCATCAAACGATACATTGATAGTATCCCTCCCATTTTCGCGGTTATCCGAGTTCTTTTTCCGCCAGCGCCCGCACCTCGGCCTGAATATCCTCGATGGTGCGCATGGCTCCATTTTCCGCGCAATGGACGGTGGCCCAGCCCAGATGCTCTGCGCAGTACTCGGCGGCACGGCGGCTGCGGGCCAGATATTCGATGTCCTTTTCGTGGACGTCCTTTCTGCTCTCGTCGCCGTGGTAGCGGCCGGTCATAAGCTTCTGGCTCACGGCGGGGTCTACCTGTAAGTACACCACAGCGTCCGGTGCGGGCAGGCCCAGCAGCCTGTATTCGTAGTCAAAGGCCCAGCGGAGGAAATCGTCCCACTGCTCCGGCGGGAGCTTGGAGCACTGATGCACCGCGTTCGACGTGGTGTAGCGGTCGGCGATGACGATGCCGCCCGCCTCGTAGAAGCTGCCCCACCTGGTCTTATAGCTGGCGTACCGGTCCACCGCATAGAAGCTGGACGCCGCATAAGGGTTGACGTCGTCGGGCTTGTCGCCGAACTGGCCGGAGAGGTACATCTTTACCAGCGCACTGGAATCGCTCTCGTAGTCCGGAAAGGTGATCTCCATTACCTTGCAGCCGCTCTCGGCCAGATGGGAGGCCAGCAGCTTTGCCTGAGTGGCCTTGCCGGAGCCGTCCAGCCCTTCGATGACAAGAAGCCTGCCCTTGCTCATTCTGCCTTCTCCCCTTTCAGCGCGGCGTACTGGGCGCGGACTTCGGCGGTGCGGCCGCAGCACATCTTGCCTTCCGGGCAGGGGCCGGACACGCAGGCCGGGCCGGCGGTGCGGAAGATATGGGGTGCCACCGGGTAGACCAGCCGCAGCATCTCTTCGGCCAGCTGCCGTATCTCCCACTGGGCGCGGCTGCAGCAGCGCAGGTGGAAGAAGTTCTGCAGGCTGCGGGCGTTCATGGTCACCACCATCTTGGTCTCGCAGGCGTTGGGCAGCACGAATCGGGCGTCCTCGTTGGCCTGCTTGGAAGCCTTGGCCCGGGCCTGCTTTTCGGGCAGACCTTCGGCCATCAGGCGGGCGGTGTGGCCGTCTTCCAGCTTCTGCACGAGGTCGAGGTAGCGCCTGGCGTCCTCGTTCATGCTCTCGATGAACGCTGCCTTTGCCTCGGGGATGGCCTCGATCTCGGGCGGGATGACGTAGCGGAAATCGTCCAGACGGACGTACCGCTGACTCTGGACGCTGAAGGACGCGATGCGGTGGCGGGTGATCTGGGCCAGCAGGGTACGGCTGACGCCCTCGATGCCGAAGGTGAAGCTTGCGTGCTCGATGGGGCTGGCGTGGCCCAAATCGCTGAGCATGGTCAGGAAGCGGGCAGTCTTCTCCTCATCCAGCCCGTCCAGCAGGTCGGTGATGTGGGCATCGGAGTAGCAGAGCTTCGCCGCGGCCGCCACGACCTTCTCCGGCTCCGGCGTATGTGCTATCAATCGGACAGTCATCATTTTTCTCATTCCTCCGTCGTTATCTTCACAAGGGGCGCAAAGTTGGCCATAGTCTTCTTCACACCCACCTTCTCGAAGCTGATCTCCACGATCTGGTCGCCGGCGGCGGGCTTGACTTTCAGCACCTTGCCGCGCCCGAAGACCTTGTGCTCCACGATGTCGCCCGGCTCATAGTGTTTGGGGCCGGTGGATGCCGCTGCCGGACGGGGCGAAGAGGTCACACCGCCGCCTGCGGGTTTGACCGGCGCTTTGGGCGCTGCCGGACGGCCATAGCCAGAACCAAAGCCGCTGCTTCCCGAACCGGAGCTGCAGCCGCCATGACCCGACGAAGCACTTCCCCGGCCCGCGTAATCGGAGCCAAAGCCTCGGCTATTGGACATCGGTGCGTTATATTCTTTATTCAGATAGCCGCCGCGGCTGCCATAGCCCGAGCCGTAACCAGAGGCCGCACGCCCCCAGCCGGAGGGGCCGGAGTAGCCCGACGCACCGCCCGGCACGGTATCGCTGCCGTAACCGCTGCCCCAGCCGCCCAGACGGGAGCGCTGTTCCAGCACCGGGCTGCGGGTCTCTTCGATGTACTCCGGTTCAATTTCCCGGAGGAAGCGGCTGGGCTCGTTGCGCTGGGTGCGGCCATAGAGCATCCGGGTGACGCTGTTGGAGATGTAAAGCTCCTTCTTGGCGCGGGTGATGCCGACATAGGCCAGGCGGCGTTCCTCCTCGAGGTCAGCCTCGGAATACTTGCTCATCTCACTGGGGAAGACTCCCTCTTCCATGCCAATGAGGAATACATAGGGAAACTCAAGGCCCTTGGCCGAGTGGATGGTCATCAGCACCACCTGGTCAGCGCTCTCGTTGTAGCTGTCGATGTCGCTGATGAGGGCGATGTCCTCCAGATAGCCTTCCAGCGAGGCCTCTTCGCCGTGCTGGTCGCAGTAGCTCTTGACGTTGTTGACCAGCTGGCCGAGGTTCTGCAGACGGTCGGCGGCATCCTCGTGACCCTTGGCGGCGTCGGCTTCCAGCATGGCGCGGTAGCCGGTGATCTCGATGACATCGGAGGCGAACTCATCCAGCGTCTTCGTTTCCAGCGATTCCTGCAGTTTCTGGTAGATGTCCCAGAACTTGAACAGCGGCGCGATGGCGCGGCTGAGCTTGGCGTACTGGTCGGCATGGGAGATGACATCCAGCATACTGATGCCCTGCTGAGCCGCCAAATCCGCGATGACTTCGATGGTCGTTGCACCGATTTTGCGCGCAGGCTCGTTGATGATTCGACGAAGTCGGACATCGTCCCGGGGGTTCGCCACGATGGACATATAGGAGTGGATGTCCTTGACTTCCTTGCGGTCATTGAAGCGCTGGCCGCCCACGATCTTATGCGGGATGCCCGCACGAGTGAAATAGCTTTCGATGGGGGCCGACTGGGCGTTCATCCGGTAGAGGATGGCGTGGTCGGCCAGATGTCCGCCCTCTTTGAGGTGCTGGCCGATGACATCCGCGATATGGCTGGCCTCGTCCTGCTCGTTCTCGGCGGTGTAGACCTGCACCTTATCGCCCTCGCCGTTCTTCGTCCAGAGGGTCTTGCCCTTGCGCTCGGTGTTGTGCTGGATGACACAGTTGGCGGCATTCAGGATATTTGACGTAGAGCGGTAATTCTGCTCGAGTCGGATGGTCCTGGTGCCTTTATAGATGCGCTCGAAGTTGAGGATGTTCTCAATGGTCGCGCCGCGGAAGCGGTAGATGCTCTGGTCGTCGTCGCCCACAACGCAGATGTTTTTCTCCGGGCCGGTGAGCAGGCTCACGAGCCGGAACTGAGCCACACTGGTGTCCTGATACTCGTCCACCAGCAGATATTTGTACTTGTTCTGGTAGAACTCCCGCACGTCCTCGTGCTCCGACAGCAGGATGACCGTCTGGTAGATGAGGTCGTCGAAGTCGAAAGCTCCGGCCTCCTTGAGCTTCTTTTCATAGGCGGCGTAGACCTTGGCCGCAAGAGCGCCCTTCGTGTCCCGGGCCGGGGTCTTCAGGGCCTCTTCCGGACTGATGAGCTGGTCTTTCCAGCGGCTCATCTGGTTGATGGCGCTTTTGACCGGGAAGAACTTGTCGTCCACGCTCAGCTCTTTGTACACAGTCTTCATGACACGCTGGGAGTCGTCGCTGTCGTAGATGGTAAAGCTGCGGGGGTAGCCGATCTCCTCGGCCCAGCGGCGGAGAATGCGGACGCAGGCCGAGTGGAACGTGGAGGCGAACACCTCGTCGCCCTCTTCCCCGCCCAGCATCCGGCGCAGACGCTCTTTCAGCTCACCGGCGGCCTTGTTGGTAAAGGTGATGGCCATGACGTTCCAGCTCCGGACGGCGTCCTTCCGCAGCATTCCGTCCAGCCACGACGGGGCATCGGTACCGGTCATGATGGCAGTGCGCAGGGCTTTCACATCGTCCTCCGTCACCTCCCGGGGCGTCCACTTGGAGCCGTGGGCCGAGCCGAAGCGGATGAGGTTAGCGATGCGGTTGACCAGCACGGTGGTCTTTCCGCTGCCTGCACCCGCGAGGATGAGCAGGGGGCCGTTGGTGGTGAACACCGCCTCCCGCTGCATATCGTTCAGGCGTCCGAACTGCTTTTCGATATACGTATCACGCAAAGCGCAGAATTGTTGTGCTAGATCTGTTGCCATTGTTTCACCTGTTCTTTTCAATCATTTCTGGATATATCACTTAAAATATAGTATATCACATTTCAAAAAAGTTGTACATAAAAACAATGCAAACAAAAACCGCCCCACCGCAGTCAATACCACGATGGAGCGGAGATCTCAGGAAATGCTTAGCCGAAGATGTTGATGAGGATACCAGCAGCGACGGCGGAACCGATAACACCGGCCACGTTGGGGCCCATTGCGTGCATCAGCAGGAAGTTGGAGGGGTTCTCGCTCTGGCCGACCTTCTGAGAAACACGGGCAGCCATAGGCACAGCGGAAACGCCAGCGGAACCGATCAGGGGGTTGACCTGACCGCCGGTCAGGACATACATGACCTTGCCGCAGAGAACACCGGCAGCGGTGCCGAAGGAGAAGGCGATGAGGCCCAGCACGATGATGAACAGGGTGCGGCTGTTCAGGAAGGTGTTTGCAGAGGTGGTGCAGCCGACAGACAGAGCCAGGAAGATGGTGATGATGTTCATCAGCTCATTGCCGGCGGTCTTCTGGATACGATCCACGACGCCGCACTCCTTCATCAGGTTGCCCAGCATCAGCATACCGACCAGAACGGCGGCATCCGGCACGATGAGGGAGACGATGATGGTGACCATGATGGGGAAGATGATCCTCTCGGTCTTGGTCACGGCGCGCAGCTGCTTCATCACGACGGTACGCTCCTTTTTGGAGGTCAGGGCCTTCATGATGGGGGGCTGGATGACGGGCACCAGAGCCATGTAGCTGTAGGCCGCGACGGCGATGGAGCCCAGCAGCTCAGGAGCCAGACGGGAGGTGACGAAGATAGCGGTGGGGCCGTCTGCGCCGCCGATGATGGAGATGGCGGCAGACTGCTTCTGGGTGAAGTCCACCAGACCGGTAGCGGCCAGCAGACGAGCGCCCATGTAAGTGCCGAAGATACCGAACTGAGCGGCAGCGCCCAGCAGCAGGCTCTTGGGGTTGGAGATCAGGGGTGCGAAGTCGGTCATGGTGCCGATGCCGAGGAAGATCAGCGGCGGGTAGATGCCCAGCTTGACGCCCATGTAAAGCATGTCAGCCAGACCGCCGTTGTTCAGGATCTCGACCCACATCGGGTGCTCGAGGCCGTCACCGACGAAGTACTGCATATGGATGACGCCGCTGCCGGGGAGGTTGGCCAGGATCATGCCGAAAGCCATGGGCAGCAGGATCAGAGGCTCGAACTCTTTGACGATAGCGAGGTAGAGCAGGAAGCAGCCTACGCAGATCATCACTGCGTACAGCCAGCCGCCCGGCTCACCGAACTTGGCAAAACCGGAACTCTGGAAAATACCGACCAGAGTCTCAATAAACTGAGTCATGTTTTTCCTCCTGTGTTAAAAGGGTGCGGTGGTGTCGTTGACGCCAGCCTTGCCCCAGCCATTCTTGCCGCGGCGGACTGCCTTCAGCACATACTTGCCGTTGCCCATAGAGTAGATGGCTGCCATGATGGCTGCCACAACGTCGCCGGGGATGCCGGCCTCGACCTGCGGGGCAGCAGCCTTTGCAGGAGCGGGCGCAGCGGCCTGTTTCACAGGAGCAGCCGGTTTTGCAACAGAAGCAGCCTTGGCAGCTGCCTTCTTGCCGTTCATGGCGTCAAAGATCTTGCCCTCCAGCGTGATGATAGCCATCAGCAGGACGAGGATCAGAAACACCAGCACAATACCGGTTATGGTAACGATCACATCATAACCTAAATCCATGGTCTTCCTCCTATTTACTTTTTTCTTTGCCGCCCGGGGGGCGGGCGGCAAAAAGCGATTTGAAGATATTATACAATATTTTCCGGGTCGATTCAACAACTATGAACAAAAATCATATTATTTTTCACGGTTCTGTGAACAGCGCTTTCTTCTCAGCGGCGGCCCATGCGGGGGGTGGCGTCCATGAAGCCGGTCTCCAGCTTGTCGCCCAGACGCAGGCTCATGGCCGTACCCAGCGCGACACAGTTGACGGGGTCAGGCGAGACGGTCACTTCCACCTTCAGCTCCTGGCTGAGGTACTCAGGCAGGCCGTGGAGCTGTGCGCCGCCGCCGGTGAGGACGACGCCATTGCGGTAGATGTCGCCGGCCAGCTCCGGAGGAGTCTTCTCCAGCACCTGATGGGCGGCGGTGCCGATCTGCTCGCTCAGGCGCATGACCGGCTCGTAGAGGTCGGCGGTGGAGACATTGACACGCACGGGCAGGCCGGTGAGCAGGCTGCGGCCCTTGATCTCCATGGTCTCGTTGAAATCTGCCTTCTGGGGGCAGCAGGCCACGTTCTTTTTCAGGTTCTCAGCGGTGCGCTGGCCGATGGCGATGCTGAACTTGTTGCGCACGAACTTCAGGATCTCTTCGTCGTAGTGGTTGCCTGCCACGCGGACGCTGGTGGCCTTGACCTTGCCGCCGAGGCTCAGCACGGCGATGTCGGTGGTGCCGCCGCCGATGTCGATGATCATTCGACCGTCCGGCACGGTGATGTCGATGCCGGAGCCGAGAGCTGCGGCGATAGGCTCATCAATGAGGTAGACCTGACGCGCACCGGCAGCCATGACGGCCTCCACCACGGCGTCGCTCTCGATGCCGGTGATGGCGGCAGGCACACAGACGGCCACACGGGGCTTGACCATGTGGGAGCTGTAGACCTGATTGACGAAGCGGCAGATGAGCTCCCGGGTCATGGTGTGGTCGCTGATGACGCCATCCTTCAGCGGGAAGATGGCGGAGATGTAGTTGGGCGTGCGGCCCACCATTGCAAGGGCCTTGTCGCCGGCCTCAAGCACGCAGTTCTTGCGGGTATCCACCGCCACCACGCTGGGCTGGTTGAGCACGACGCCCTGCCCCTCCTGCGCGATGATGATGGTCGTCGTACCAAGATCGATACCGATGTCATTCTGTGCCATAGTTGTGATATTTCCTTTCTCTGCTGCCCATTCTCTATTTCCATCGCCCATCTCCGGGCGCGGGTCATCAAAACACATTATAGTATAACACAGGTGTATCCAAAAAGAAACCCTTAAAGCTTCCCCTGCTCCGGGGGCAGAGCCTGGGCCAGCAGGGCAGCCAGGCCGCTGTAGCGCAGGTTCTGGCGGATGTTGGACATCATCCGGTTCACCACGTCCCGCCGGCCCACCACGATGCAGAGCTTCCGCCCGCGGGTGACGCCGGTATAGAAGAGGTTGCGGTAGCACAGGCGGGGCGGCACCTGCGCCGCCGGGAGGATGACCGCCGGGAACTCGCTGCCCTGGCTTTTGTGTACCGTGATGGCATACGCAATTTCCAGCTCGTTGAGGTTCTCCGCCGGGTAGACCAGCCGCCGGTCGTCCATCCGCACCACCATGGAGCGGCTGCGCACGTCGATGGACTCCACGATGCCGATGTCGCCGTTGTAGGCGCCCACACCCTGTTCCCCGCCGATGCGCTGCCACGTTATCTCGTAGTTATTGCGCACCTGCATCACTTTGTCCCCCACCCGGAAGACCCGGGCCGCGCTCTGCAGCTCCGGCTTGCCCTTCTTTGGCGGGTTGAGCATGGCCTGCAGCTCCGCGTTGAGGGCCTGGGTGCCGGTGGGGCCGAGCTTCGTGGGGCAGAGCACCTGAATATCCTTCACCGGGTCGAACTGGTAGCTGCGGGGCAGACGGGTGGTCACAAGGTCGCAGACCAGCTTCTGGGCTGCGTCGCCGTCGGCTTCGAGGAAGAAGAAATCGTCCGTCTTTCCGCCCTTTTTCAGCGGTTCGCCTGAGATGATGTGGTGGGCGTTCTCCACGATGAGGCTCTGAGCGGCCTGCCGGAATATCTCGTTGAGGCAGACCGTCGGCACCAGCCCGGAACGGATGATCTCGCCGAGGATATTGCCCGGGCCGACGCTGGGCAGCTGGTCGGCGTCGCCTACCATAATAATACGGCAGCTGTACCGCAGTGCCGCAATGAGGGCCTGGAACAGCTTGACGTCCACCATACTCATCTCGTCGAGGATAACGACGTCGCACTTGAGCAGGTTCTTGTCGTTGTGGATGAAGCTGACCACACCGCCGGTGTAGTCCACTTCCAGCAGGCGGTGGATGGTGGAGGCTTTCCGGCCCGTCAGCTCGCTCAGACGCTTGGCGGCGCGGCCTGTGGGAGCACAGAGGGCTACCCGTTCGGCCTCGTTCTCGAGCAGCTGCAGGATGGCGTTGACCGTGGTGGTCTTGCCGGTGCCGGGGCCGCCGGTGAGGACAAGGCAGTTCTCGGTCATGGCCTTACGGATGGCTTCTTTTTGGAGCGGCGCGTAAGCAAAGCCCTGCGCCAGTTCCAGTATTTGGATGTTCTTGTCGAGGCCGTGGGCCGTCTGCTTCCCACGCTTGGTCAGCATGGCCAGACGGTCGGCGATGTCCTGCTCTGCGGCCAGCAGATCCGGCAGATAAATATACGGTGTTCCGTCGAACATCCGCACCGCCAGTTTCCCGGTCTGGATGCAGCTGTCCAGCGCCGCCGCCAGCTTTTCGGGGGGCTGGTGGATGAAGTTCGATGCCGTTTCCAGCAGCTGCGCCCGGGGCAGACAGGTGTGGCCGTTGCCTGCGTTGTGGCGCAGGGTGCGCAGGAGGGCGGCTTCCAGCCGCTGGGCGCAGTCCCCTGCCATCTGGTAATACTGAGCGATGCTGTCGGCATGGCGGAAGTCCAGCTGCAGCGGCTCCCCGCAGAGCAGGTAGGGGTTCTGCTGGATGGCCTGCATGGCCCCCGGCCCGAAGGTGCGGAAGACCTCCATCGCCCGGCGGGGGCTGATCTCGAACTGAGCCAGATAGGCGATGAGCTCCCGCATTCCGAACATCCGCTTGAACTCCTGCTGGATGCGGTCGGCCTTGTCCGCCGAGATGCCCGGGATGAGGGTGAGCTGGGCGGGGTCGTTGGCGATAACTTCCAGCGCCGCCGCGCCGAATTTGTCAATGATCTTATCCGCCGTCCGAGCCCCGATGTAGGGCAGCGACCGGCTGGCGAGGAAGGCGTAGACGGCCTCGAGGTCTTTGGGCATATCCGTCTCGCACTCCTGTGCGTGGAACTGTCGGCCATAGGTGGCGTGGTTCTCGTACCTGCCCCGGCAGACGACGCTTTCGCCCGCGTGGAGTTCTCCCACCACGCCGCACACAACGGTGACGACACCGCCGCCCGACACCTCGAACACAGTGTAGCCGTTGTCCTCGTTCAGGTAGATGATGTCCTCTACCGTGCCTTCCAGCCGTTCCAGCTCCTGCTCCATCGTCCCGCCTCCTCGTTTTGACACAACTATATCTAGTATAGCGGTTTTGGGGGGATTTGTAAATACAACAAAAGCTCCCCCGAAGGGGAGCTGTAGGCGAGGGTCAATCCTCCACCCGCGCTGCGGCAAGCTCCTTCGTCAGGCGCTTGCGCACTGCAAAGTAGGCCGGGATGAGGAAGAAGCAGGCGAAGAACCATGCCACAGGGCTGGCGATGCAGGCCGCAAAGTAGCCCCAGAGCGGCACGAACCAGAAGCCCACCATGGCACGGGCGACCATCTCGGCCACGCCCGCGAACATGGCAAGGCTGGAATAGCCCAGGCCCTGGATGGTGTAGCGGTAGATGATGAGGACAGCCAGCGGGATGTAGAACACGCTGTTCCAGAAGATGAAGCTGCGGGCATTCGCCATGATCTCCACCTCGCTGCTCTCGAGGAAGAGGCTGATGAGCGGCACATCCAGCACACGCAGGATGAGGAAGGATGCCACACTGTAGACGCAGCCAATTCCCAGCGCAGTATTGACGCCCCGGTCCACACGCTTGAGGTCGTGAGCGCCCATGTTCTGGCTGGCGTAGGTGGTCATGGCGGTGCCGATACTCTCCAGCGGCACCGAGAGGAACTGGGCGGCCTTGCTGCCTGCGGTCTGCGCGGCCACGATGCTGCTGCCCAGACCGTTCACCGCGCCCTGCAGCACGACGCTGCCGATGGCGGTGATGCTGCACTGCAGGCCCATAGGGATGCCCATGTTGCAGAGCTTGAGGCAGTGGCTGGCGCTCAGACGGCCCTCTTCCCTGCTCCATTTCAGCTCCGGGTAGTGGCGGCCGATGTAGATGAGACTGCCGATGCCCGCCACCGCCTGACTGAACACGGTGGCGAAGGCCGCACCGAACGCCCCCATCCGGAAGATGAGGATACAGAGCAGGTCGAGGCCGATGTTCAGCACGCTGGCCACCAGCAGGAAATAGAGCGGCCGCTTGCTGTCGCCCAGCGCGCGCATGAGGGCGCTGGTGACGTTGTACAGCAGGGTGAAGGGGATGCCCCAGAAGATGGTGCGGATGTAGATGTCCGCGATGTCGATGATGTTGTCGGGGGTGTTGGTCCAGACCAGCACCGCCCGGGTCAGGGCCACCGTCACCACCGTGAGCACGACGGCGAAAAAGAGGCTCAGCCAGACGGTATTGGCGGTGTAGCGCCGCATCTCTCTGTAATCCTTCGCGCCGAAGGTCCACGAGATGGGGATGGAGAAGCCGCAGGCGATGCCGTTGACGAAGCCCAGCACCAGATAGTTCAGGCCGCCCACGCTGCCCACCGCCGCCAGCGCATCCACGCTCACGAAGCGGCCCACGATGATGGTATCGGCCAGATTGTAGAACTGCTGGAACAGACTGCCCAGCATCAGCGGCACCGCAAAGGCAAGGATGAGCTTGAGCGGGCTGCCCTGTGTCATGTCTTTTGTCATACAAAGCCCCTCCCCGGGCGGTCACTTAACATTTCTTTGCCGGATCTTTACCGACAAAAACGCCCTGCCGGATGAGGGGCAGGACGTTTTGCGTTTCATGAATGGTATTATACTCAGCTCATCGTGATTTTGCAAGGGGTTTGGGGCAGATTTCTTCGTACAACATTGCTATTTTCTATCGGTGGTTTTTGGTGATTGTGCGCAGGGGGGCGGCAGGGCTGCCCCTGCGCAGGACTCTCCTGCTGCACTCCCTCTCAGCCCACGCTCTCAGCCTTTATAATCGAAATCCCATTCAGAGTCATAATATGCAGAGTCATAAAAGGGATCCCACCGAGCATGATCCCTGATCCGTGTCTGCAGGATTGGTTTCCAATATAACTGATCGCCCTCCTGCACCGGCTGCCACTCCCACCAATAATCGTCGCTTCTCCCCATCCATTTTCTTGTCTCCCAATTTCCTCTCAAATCCGGCGGCGGACCGCCATCCTTGCCCGGCTTCCACACCCAGTCACCCTGACTGTCCGTTACCCATCCGCCTGTTTCCGGCTGCTGGGCGCTTGTTTCCGATGGCTGGGTGCTTGTTTCCGATGGCTGGGCGCTTGCTTCCGGCTGCTGGACCGTGGTAAGGCTGTCCGGCGAGAGAGTCGGGAGGCCGCTGAGGTCACCGACGGAGGGGGCCGGGTCGTCCTTCTTGCTGTCCTGCTTCCCGCCCGCGAGCTTCACGATGTTACCGGTAAATGTCTTCCACCCCGTCGAGTCGGAGGCGGACTTCTCGGGCAGACGGACCGTGATGGAGCCCATGTCGGTGACCTTCGGGTCTGCGATGGAGTCGGTCACGCCGCCGACGGTGCCTGTTCCCGGCTGAGTCAGCCCGGGCTGTCCGCTCAGGGAGCTGCTTTCCCGACCGGAGAGGACCGTTCCCCATTGCTTTTTCTCCTGCTTGCGGCGGGCGATCGCCTCCTCCACCCGGGCAGTCTCCTGCGCTTTCTGCTCCTCATCGCCAACGCGGTACACAAGGACCAGCTCCCTGCCGTTTCGGCGCAGGGCGGTCTCATCCGAGAATGTTTTTCTATCATATCCCGTCTGCCTGATAACATGGAAGCGATAGAGCCCTTCCTGGGACAGCTCGAGTTCGAACGCACCATTCACGCCGACCAGATCTTTGATCCGGGCCAGCGGAATGACGGCCTCCATCTCCTGCCCTTCCCCATCAAGGAATCGGACGCGGAGTTCATCGACCTCCTTTGCAAGCTCCCGCAGCGAGTCGCCTGTCATCCGAAAGACTGTGCCGTGGGCATCGAAGCGCAGGACCTTGTTGACCGGGTCATACTCTGCCGTGGTCACATCTGCAAGCTCCTGTGTGCCATCCGGATGGGTGATCACGCCCATGGCCTCGTACATCTGCTTCACACGGTCCGGCACCTCGCCGACCTGCACGCTTGGAGCGTCGTCGTCCTCGGTATCATCGGGCTGTTCCGGCTTGTCCGGCTGCTCCGGCTTGTCTGGCTGTTCCGGCTTGTCTGGCTGTTCCGGCTTGTCTGGCTGTTCCGGCTTGTCCGGCTGTTCCGGCTTGTCCGGCTGCTCTGGCTTGTCCGGTTGGGAGGGCGTCCGCCGGTCGTAGCTGTAGTCCTCCATCTTCTTCCCGTCGGGGTCGTAGCGGGTCAGACTACCGCCTGTCACCTTGTGGTCGTCGTCGGAGAGGGCGTCATTGGGGATCTCGCCGACTATGCCGCCGCCGATGGCCGCAGTTTTGCCGCCGGTGCTTGCGCCTGCCTTGGCCTCCACCTCGGCGTCGCCGGAGATGATGATGTGATTGGGATTGCTGGGCGGCGCATCCGGGTCTATCTCAGACCACGCACCCGCGCCGTCGCCAATGCCTGCCGCGCCGGGGCGGGGGTCGCCGCTGTAGCTGCCGCCCGTGGCCGACACCTTGCCGCCGGAAATCTCGATGTCGCGGCCCGGGCCGTACACACCGCCGCCGATACCGGCAGCACCCTCACCGCCCACGGCTTCTACCGTGCCGCCGGTGATCTCGATGTTTCCGGCACCGCTTTCGTAGCCGCCGCCGATGCCTGCGCCGTCTTTGCCGCCCTCGGCGGTGAGGGAGCCTTTGGTGTCGTTGTCGTCCTTGATGGTCAGCTTGCCGGAGGACTCATTGCCATTCTTCTCAAGACCCGCATTGCAGCTGCCGCTCTTCAACTCGTTGTCGCCGTCCAGCTCGATGGCGGCATCGTGGTCACCCTGCACGGTGACGGCGGCTTTGCCCGCATCGACTG